>CAZQIJ010000004.1:20904-34818 GCA_964592955.1 uncultured Anaerolineaceae bacterium | reverse complement strand
CGTCAACAGCCCCTGGCGGGTCGCTTGTTCTGAGCATCGCCATTGTTTACGCTCAGCAAACGGCGATGCTCGTGCCAAGCGCCCCACGCGTTACCCATTAGAAATGAGGCCATAAACGCAGGGAATGCCGTTTGCAGGCACGCCTTAAGCTTCTGCGCCCACAAGCTTCACAAACTTGCGCTTGCCCACCTGAAGCACCACAGGAAGCATGTCCAGGGTGATTACGGCCATCGGGTCACTCACCACTTCATGGTTCATGCGGATTCCGTTCTGTTCCATCAGGCGTTTGGCTTCCTTGCCGCTGGGCACCATATCCAGGCGGCGCAGGATGTCTGTCACCCGCTCCTGCTGCGTCAGCACTTCCACCTGAATATCCTCTGGAACGCCACTGCCGCTGCGGAAGACCTCATCCCACCGGTGCTGCGCGGCTTCGGCGTCTGCCGGGCTGTGGAAAATCGAGACGATGTCGCGCGCCAGCCGCATCTTGGTTTCGTTGGGGTGCAGCGTGCCGCTGGCCAGCCCCTGGGTAAGTTCCTCAAGCTGGGCTGCCTGCCAGCCCAGGATCAGCTTGTAGTAGATGGGCATCGCTTTATCCGGGATGCTCATCACCTTGCCGAACATGTCCCAGGGTTGAGAAAGCAGCGGGATGTGATTGCCCAGGCTCTTGCTCATCTTGATTTCGCCGTCCGTACCCGGCAGGCTTTCGCCCATAATGATGGCGATCTGCGGTTTCTGGCCTAACCCCTGCTGAAGCTTACGCCCCGCCACCAGGATGTTAAACAACTGATCCTGCCCGCCCACCTGCACATCGGCTTCCTGAGCAACGGCGTCATAGGCCTGCATCAGCGCATAGAAGAACTCGTGCAGGTGAATGGGCGAACCGGCATCCAGGCGTTTGGCGAAGTTTTCGCGCGTTAGAAACTGCTGCACCGTGAAGTTACTGGCCAACCGGATGATATCGGCAAAATCCAGTGTAGACAGCCACTCGTCATTGTGGCGCACACGCGTCAGGTTGGGGTCCAGAATTTTGAACGCCTGCTGCGCGTAGGTGCGCGCGTTTTCCTCAACCTGTTCACGCGTAAGCTGGTCGCGTGCTTTGTCTTTATCGGATGGATCACCGATCAGGCTGGTGAACGTGCCAATCAGAAAAGTGACGTCATGGCCAAATTCCTGGAACTGGCGCAGCTTACGCATGGTAATGGTGTGCCCCAGGTGCAGATCAGACGTGCGTGGATCGTACCCGCAGTAGACCCGCAGCGGTCGCCCTTTCGCTTCGGCCTCGGCCAGGCGTTCGCGCAGGTCGCGGCGCATATTCTCTTTTGTCGCCGGGTCCCCATATTCCGTCCCAGACATCAGGACTTCTACCTGTTCATCGATTGTTGTTGTCGTTACCATGTTGACCATTCCTGTTGCATAGCGATTGTCATGCGAAAGTATCGGAATTCACCCTTCAGTGGGCACAGCACCGTTCAGGCGCGAACGTGGTGCAGCGGGCCGAAGACCGTCTTCACTGTGTTGTCTTCGTGAAGAATTACAACGCGAGGTTCCCAGGTTGAGGGCGGCGGCATTTCCAGGTACGAGAACGCCATGATGATCATGCGATCCCCCACACTGACAAGGTGTGCTGCCGCGCCATTCACCTGAATCTGGCCGGTGCCTTCGGGCGATGGGATGATGTACGTTTCGAAGCGCTGCCCGTTTTCAACATCTACCACCAGCACTTTTTCGTATGGAAACAACCCTGCTTCGCGCAGCAGCCCAGTATCGATGCCAATGCTGCCTTCATAGTCGAGATCCGCGGCGGTCACGCGGGCCTGGTGCAGCTTCGCTCTCACCATAGAAACATACATTTAACCATACTCCGAGGGTCTATCCTTGATGTAGATTGTCAAGTATAGCACGGGGAAAGGGTGAAGTTAACCCATGTGCAAAGCCGTATGCAAAGCGCAAGCCACATGCTATACTTTGCCCACACAAGTTCAACCTGTTCCCAGGCTATCGCGCCTGGTTAAGCATCTGAAAATCACCTGGAGATCAGCATGAAAGTTCCGATTACAGTCTCATATGGCGACGGCATCGGCCCGGAAATCATGGAGGCATGCGTAGAGATCCTGCAGGCTGCCGGCGCAGAGCTGGATATCGATGTTATCGAAATCGGAGAGAAGGTGTTCTTAAGTGGGAACACCACCGGGATTAACCCCAACGCCTGGACCTCCCTGCGGCGCACGGGGGTATTCTATAAGGCTCCCATTACCACGCCCCAGGGTGGCGGCTACAAGAGCATCAACGTGACGATGCGCAAGACACTGGGGCTTTATGCCAATGTGCGCCCGGTTGTCTCTTACTATCCCTATGTGGACACCAAACACCCGCAGATGGACATGGTGATTATCCGCGAGAACGAAGAAGACCTCTATGCCGGAATAGAGCACCGCCAGACGCCGGAGGTCTACCAGTGCCTCAAACTGATCTCGCGCCCTGCCAGCGAACGCATTAACCGCTATGCCTTTGAATATGCGCGGGTGCACGGGCGCAGGAAAGTGACGTGTTTTACCAAAGACAACATCATGAAGATGACCGATGGCCTGTTCCACAAGACATTTGACGAAGTCGCGCGCGACTATCCCGAACTTGAGCACGAGCACATGATTATCGATATCGGTACAGCCAAGACCGCCACCGAACCTGAGAAGTTTGATGTGATCGTGATGCCCAATCTGTATGGCGATGTGGTGTCCGACGTGGTGGCCCAGCTCACCGGGTCGGTGGGTCTGGCGGGTTCGGCCAATATCGGTGACAGTGTGGCCATGTTCGAGGCCATCCATGGGAGTGCCCCGGATATCGCCGGGAAAGGTATCGCCAATCCCTCAGGGCTGCTGCTGGCGGGTGTGATGCTGCTGGTACACATCGGCCAGCCTGCGGTGGCGGAGCGTGTGCATAACGCCTGGCTGCGCACCATTGAGGACGGTATACACACCGGGGATATCTACAAACAGGATGTGAGCAAAGAGCGCGTGGGCACCAAGGGCTTCACACAGGCGGTCATCCAGCGCCTGGGCGAACAGCCGCAGCACATGCGGGTTGTGAAGTATGAAGCGGGCGATGGCATGCCGCCCATCAAACCTGTCACCCGTCCGCGCCCTGCCAGCAAGGAACTCATCGGCGTCGATGTCTTCCTGGACTGGGACGCAGCAGGGCGTGATCCCAACGTGCTGGGGGCGGAGCTGAGCAAGGTCAATACGACGATGCTGCGCCTGGAAATGATCACCAATCGCGGCCTGAAAGTGTGGCCGGGCGGGTTGCCAGAAACCTTCTGCGTCGATCACTGGCGCTGCCGCTTTGAATCCCCCGACCAGACACCAATCACGCATACCGAGGTCCTCGAACTGCTGGCGCGCATTTCGATTTACGGCTACGACTTTATCAAGACCGAGCATCTGTACAAATTTGATGGCGAAATCGCCTTTTCTCTCGGCCAGGGACAGTAACCATGCTGCCGACGATCAAATCTGCCCGTCCCAGCGCCTTTGCCTACACCCCACCCATGCAGACCTATGGCATGGTGCGCGTGCTGGTGACGGCAGGCAAGGTCAGCCAGACGGTGCTGGCAGAGGTTCTGCGCGGATTCTGGCGCTTTACACCCCACACGCGGGTGCTCGCCGAGTCCCACCCGGCGCTGACCCCGCAAATGCTGGGCGCGAATATGGCGGCAGTTGACCTTGACACACTGCCGCTGCGCCATTACCCGAACCGGCGGGCCGAGCCTGTGGTTACTGCGCTGCCCGCATCGGCACTGCTGGATGATGTGGAGGGCAGCATTACAGTCATCACACCAGAGGCGTTGGCGGTGCCGCCGTCGCTGTCCATACTGGCGCGTCTCTCTGGCGATTCCGACCCGGTTGACGCGTACTTCACGCTGGGGCGTTTCTTCGTGGGCGCGGTCGTCGAAACCGAATCCAAAGTCGTCTGGGGGGACGATCTTCTGACGGTGGATGAAACCGTCTACCGTTCACTGGGGCTTCCTCTGCCGCAGTCCCTTGTCGATATCCGTGAGCGCCTGAAACAACCTGACCACAAACCAGAATAGGGGTGGGTGATCCTGAACCGTTTCGCCTCGGTTTGCAAAAGGTTTCAATACGTATCATAACGTCTTGAAACCTTTGCGGCAAACGTGCCTGCGCTTTCTGTGAGTGGGGGAGTGGGTGTTCGCTATTTCTTTGGTTTGCGGGGTGTGTCGATAATTTCTTTGAAGGGGTCTTTTCCGCGTTCGATGGTGACCCGGCGGGCGCGGCCACCCTGGATCGTTTCGCCAACAATCCCCAGTTCCTCCAGCAGATCCATGATGCGTGCGGCACGCGGGTATCCCAGACCCAGGCGGCGCTGAATGAGCGAGGCAGAGGCTTCCTGTTCACGGATCACCAGCTCAATAGCGTCTTCCAGCATAGGATCGGTTTCCGCCAGAAATTCCCGGCGTGTGACGCCGCGTTCCCAGGGCGCACTGGTTGCTTTCTCCAGCGTACCGGCAGCGATCTGTTCAACCTTCCACTTCTTCCAGTGCGCCACCACCATCCGCACTTCGTCGTCAGAGACAAAGCAGCCCTGCAGACGACGCGGGCCTGCGGCATCTGGCGCGAGGTAGAGCATGTCGCCACGCCCCAGCAGCGTTTCTGCGCCAACCGCATCCAGGATGACGCGCGAATCGATGCCAGAGGCCACCGCAAACGACACGCGTGTAGGGAAGTTGGCTTTGATGAGACCCGTAATCACATCAACGCTGGGGCGCTGGGTGGCAACGATCAGATGCATGCCGACCGCGCGCGCCATCTGCGCCAGGCGGGTAATGGTCTTCTCGGTTTCTTCTGGGCGAGAAAGCATCAGGTCGCCCACTTCGTCAATCATAATGACGATGTATGGCAGCATTTCCTTGCGGCGGCGCTGGCCGAGGCGGGAATTGTAGATGTCGATGTTGCGTGCCGCGTTTTCTTCGAGCAGTTTATAGCGGCGGTCCATCTCGCGTGTGCACCAGCGCAGCACCTCAATAATGCGTTCCTGGTCGGTCTCCACCGGTCCCAGCAGATGTGGCAGACCGTTGAAGCGGCTTAACTCCACCATTTTCGGATCGAGCAGCACCAGTTTGACCAGATCTGGCGTGTTGTCCAGCATCAGCGAGGTGGCAATGGCCGCAATCGCAACAGACTTGCCTGAACCCGTCGTCCCCGCGATGAGCATGTGAGGGCATCCCGCCAGGTCAACCCCCACCGGATCGCCCGCCACGTCACGCCCCAACGGGATGAAGAGCGGGGATTTTTTCTTCTGGGACATCTCAAGGTATTTGCGGCTTTCGTAAACCGACCGCAGCGCCACGATGCTGGGTTTCTTGTTCGGGACCTCGATACCCATATAACTGTGTCCGGGAACCGGTGTTTCGAGACGCAGGCGTTTCACCGAAAGCGAGAGCGCCAGGTCTCCGTGCAGCGCGGCAATCTTGCTTAACCGTGTGCGCTGCATGCCGGTTTCTTCGGTGGCGTTTTCGCGGTACGGCTGTACCGCGTACTGCGTGACTGTTGGCCCGATACGTACATCGACCACATCGATATCGATGTCAAATTCCAGCAGCGTGTTTTCGATGAGGACAACGTTTTTGTTGATCTCATCTTCTTCCGGGAGCGTGATTTCTACGTCCTGAAGCAGTTCCAGCGGCGGCAGGTTGGGGTCGCGCTTAACCACGCGCTTCGGTTCCTTCATCCGTTCTACGGAGAAATAGCGCTTAATTCGCCCATCCGGGCGCTCCACAAGCTGAAACCCGTCGGGGCCGCGCTGTCCCTTAAGCACTTTGCCGATGACACTTGGGTCAACAAAATTCTCAGGGCGGCTGAAGAGTGCCATTTCCTGTTCGCTCAGCCGCGGTTCGCGGGGTTCTTCGATGCCCAAGGGTGGCAGCGCCTCAGGCCGCAGCGACGGGCGCACATTCCTGCGATCCGGGCGAATACGCATCAGCGAGGTGTAGGGTGAGCGCATGAGCGCAGCCTGCTGCGGGTCAACGGTCTGAGGTTTGGGCCGGTATTTGCTGTCCACTTGCGTGCTGTACTGCTGCAGGCGCTCGCTGACGGTTCTGATCCAGGTGGTGATCTGTGTGCGCCGTACACCCAGTGCCACGCCAGCACATACCACCAGAACACAGGTGAACACCACGACGGCAGATGTCGTGCCAAACAACCCGGCAATAATCCCGCTGATCGCGCCGCCGATGGCACCCCCACCCTGCCCGTCACGCGCGACGGCGCGGAATTCCACATCGCCCGTAGCAAGATGCAGCATCGCCAGCGTTGTGATGAACGCAATTTCCAGTGCCAGAATCCGCTGCGGCGGAAATCGTATCACGATGCCTATTTTGGGCAGAAGAATGATCACACCCAGGATGAAGATCGCAGCACTGACGATCACTGAGCCGTAACCGAAAAGATCTGTAAGCGCATTCGACCATGCACGCGAAAGAGACGCATCCGACGAAACATCAAACAGCGACATAAACGACACAATGCCGAAGACGATCAGCGTAATGGCCGCGATTTCGTCACCCCAGGGTGGAATACTGTCAAGCAGCATGTCCCAGAATTCGGGTTTGACGGAATAACGCTCGGCTTTGTCTAGTTTGCGTGCGCTTGATTTTTCTGGAAGTGTTTCTTTTGCTGTCTTTTTTTCGGCGGGTTTTTGTTGTGCCATAAGCCGGAAACTCAAACAGGCGTTCGTCAACTCATCATAACACAACTGCGCGCGCACTGCGACATGCAACCACCATCCGTCCACCGTCGCTCAGGGCAGTCGCATCAAACCGGGAGTCCCTTAACAATGTCACATTGACCTTGGTGTCAGGGAAAACACGAAAGCGATTAACCACTAAAGACACCTGGAACAAAATGCAACGGGACGTTATCGGTCGCAGCGTGAGCGGCAAATTGACCGGCAGGCGTGCGTACCGATATAATGCCCACGCGACATGCACGGGCACATTGGCCTGGTTTGTTCTTTTGCACGTCGCTTGCGCCGAAAGCGCCGTGAGATAAGGATTGTCTCGCATCATGTCGCGCAATTTCCGTCTGCGCATCATCAGCAGTCTTGTGCTGCTGCCCATCATCGGCTACATCCTTTATGCGGGTGAATGGCTGTTTGCCTTTCTGGTCTGGCCTGCCGTCGTTCTTGGGGCGCTGGAATATGCCGCGATGATTTCACCGAAGGGTCACAGCGCCCCTGCGGTGACCAGTGCAGCGATGGCACTCTGGCTGACGATAAGCATCAGCAGCGGTTCGCTGCCCGGATTTGTCATTGCATTAATGACCGGGACTGCGCTGCTGCTGGCAGTTTGGCAGCGCGCGCGGGGCGCGTTTATCGCATTGTGGCTGCTGACCGTATTTGTGGGGATCACCGGCGGCTGCGCGATGCTGCTTCGGTGGCATGCTGGCGGGCCATTGTGGTGGCTGCTCATGCTGTCTGCTACCTGGAGCACAGATACCCTGGCCTATGCTGGGGGGAACGCGTATGGCAAGACCCCGCTTGCGCCTGCCCTTTCCCCAGGCAAAACCTGGGAGGGCGCTCTGACTGGCCTGGTGGGTGCTGTCTTGATTTCATCCGTGTTACTTGTGCGCTTCCAGGTTAACTTACCTGCTGCAATTGCCATTGCGCTGGGAGCGCCCTTCTTCGCACTGTTGGGCGATCTGCTCGAATCGGCGGTGAAACGCCGCTATGAGGTCAAGCATTCTCACCTGGAAGGCTTCAACCTCATTCCGGGGCACGGTGGGCTGCTGGATCGCGTGGACAGCTTGATGATGGTGATCCTTTACACCTTTGTGGTTGTCGCGCTTCAGCCAGTTTGAGCGCAGCACAAACGCCACAGCTCTGTTAGAATTCCCGCAAACAGACAGCAATCACACGAGTTAACACAATGAATGATGACGTAACGAGCGTTCCGGCGCACGATCTTCTTAAATGGCGCGAGGAATTCCCCATCCTCGCAAAATGCAATTACCTCATCAGCAACTCGCTTGGGGCGATGCCACGCGGCGTTTATGACAGCCTGGCACACTTCGCCGACGTGTGGGCCGAGCACGGCGTCAGCGCATGGGGACTGGAGTGGTTCGATCTGAATGGGAGGGTGGGCGACAAAATCGCGCCACTGATGGGTGCCCCGGTTGGCAGTGTCCTGGTGCACCAGAATGCCAGCATTGCCAACAGCGTTCTGTTCGGTGGGATGGACTTCAGCGAAACCCGCCGCAACAAAGTTATTATCACCGATATGGATTTCCCATCTGATATCTACGTTCTGAAGCGCTGGCTGCCAGCCCACATGGAAATTCACACGATCAAGACTCACGACGGCATCGGCATTGACGCAGACGAGCTGCTGGCGGCCATCGACGAACGCACGCGCCTGGTCAGTGTGTCTCACGTTCTGTTTCGCAGCGCGTTTATCATGCCCGCAGCCGCCATCGTCCACAGAGCGCACCAGGTAGGCGCGCAGGTGGTCTTCAATGGCTATCACAGCGTCGGCATTATCCCGGTAGACGTAACAGCCCTGAACGTCGATTTCTACATCGGCGGGGTGCTGAAATGGATGTGCGGTGGCCCTGGTGGGGTGTTCATGTATGTACGCCCGGACTTGCTGACGAGCCTTGACCCGAAAGTCACCGGATGGTTTGCCCACAAGCGGCCTTTTGCCTTTGAGGTCGAAACATTTGAACTGCGCGAAGATGCATATCGCCTGATGACTGGCACACCGGGGATCGCCTCGCTGCACAGCATTCAGCCGGGTATCGATATCATCACGCAGGTGGGCGTTGACCGCATTCGAGAGAATTCGATGCGGCAAACGGCGCTGCTGATCGCGCTGGCAGATCAGCACGGGTTCGAGGTTGTTTCCCCGCGTGATCCTGGCCAGCGCGCAGGTACCGTGACTCTTAATCCACCCGAAAGTTACGCTGTCTCGCGTGAGCTGCTCGCAAGGGGTATCAAGATTGACTACCGTGCCAATGCGGGAATTCGCATCGCGCCGCATTTCTACAATACAGATGAGGAGGTGAGGCAGGCTGTGGAGACCATCGCTCACATTCTGACCGATGGCAGTTGGAAGCGTCACGTGCAAGCTCACGACTTTGTGACATAGTACCAAGACAAGATTAAGATGCAGGGTGAAACGCACATCGCGTGTATAGGGGCGCTGCCCCCATAACCCCGGCAGGGAGCGAAGCCCCCTGCACCCCGCATTCTCATCTTATTGCGGTAATAGGCGTTGTTAACGTTTTGCCTGCGCATCGGCCCGGTGGTGAGCAGGCAAGTCCGCAGTGCCAGAAATCGGTGTTAGGCAGACGGCAGGGTGAAACTGAAGACAGATCCCTGCCCGACCTCGCCGCTGACGCCCACTTCGCCGCCGAGTTTTTCAACAATACGATGGACGACCGACAGCCCTAAACCGTGCCCCTCGATTTTCGCCTGGCTGAGGCGTGTGAAAGGGGTAAAGACTCTGCGCTGATCTTCCGGACTCAACCCTGTACCGTTGTCTTCTATCCAGAAGCGCACCTTGCCGTTAGACGGGGAATCTGCGCCGAAACGGATGCGCGGCGGCTTTCCACCATACTTCAGCGCATTGCTGAGGTAATTGGCCCACACTTCCTCTACCCAGGGCGCGAATCCCAGCGCCACCGGCCAGGTGTCTGGCTCAAGTATCTGTGCGCCCTGCTCGTCAATCATCGGGATCATGCGGCTTTTCGCCCCATCAACAATCGCTTGCATATCCAGCGGTTCAATGCTTACCGACTCCATGCGGTTAACACCCGCCAGCAGCAGCAGGGAATTGATGATGTCTTTGAGCTTGTAGCCGCTCTCCATGATCAGACCCAGATATTCCTGAATCTTGTCGTCCGTCATACGGTCGAAGTAGTTCAGAACGAGGCTCGCAAAACCCATCATGCTGGAAATGGGGTTCTTCAGGTCATGTGCCACAGTGTGCGCGAAGGCATCCAGTTCTTCATTACGCTCCTGAAGTGCTAAGGCTTTTGCCCGCAGCATCTCTTCAGTCTGACGCCGCTCACTGATATCCTGCGCTGCGCCATAGATCATCGTTACCCGGCCCGTAAATTCGTCAAGGACTGGCTGACCGTAATCCCGCAGCCATTTCACTGTTCCATCGCTGGTGATGATGCGAAACTCGCTCACGTCTTTCTCGCCGCGCATCAGCCGCTCGAACCGCTGGATGGTAATGTCGTAATCGTCTGGGTGAATGAGCACAGACCAGCCATCACCGCTCAGGTCAGACGGGTTATAGCCAGTGATCGTTTCAAACGCCTTGGTATTCCATTCCTTGATCAGCCTGCCGTCTTCGGTAACGCGATAAGCATAGGCATAGTCCGAAATGCTGGTGGAGATGATGCGGTAGCGTTGTTCCGTCTCGCTTAGCGTTCCCTGCATCAACTGAATCTGCAGCGCCATCTGTGTGCGATGCTTAACGACGACTGGGCGCAGGGGCAGCGCGAAATAGTCCGTCGCACCACACTGGTACGCACGCTCTATGCTCGCATCTGTATCGTCCGCCAGAACGAGCAGTACAGGCAGGCGCAGATCATCCGGGAAGGCATGCAGCATTGCCGAAAGTTCGAAACCGTCCATATCTTCCAGGCCGCCATCGCGAGAGTCCACAATCAGCAGGGCGGGTTCCTGGTGTTTTACTTTGTCCAGTGCTTCTATCCCGGAGCGAGACCGGATGAAAGCATCGTATTTCTCAGACAGCACCGTCCTCAAGCTTTCACACAGCCCTTCATCTGTGGTGGCGATGAGAATTGCGCGCGTATGCTGAATTGGGATAGAGCGGTCAGCGTGTTGTGCAGCCAATGCATAATCCTACAACTTGCCGAACAGTCTCACTATTCTAACGCGCTTCTTATCCAGCGTCTATCAGAGACCCATAAAAGTTCTTCTATTCCATCAGTTCAAGCAGGTGAGGAATCATCTTCGCAACCGCTCTGCCACGATGGCTCAGCGCATGTTTGACCGTATTCGGAAGTTCACCAAACGTCTGGGTATAGCCATCCGGGATAAACAACGCATCGTAGCCAAAGCCGCCGCTGCCACGTTCTTCGGTCGTAAGATAACCGGGGCAGGTTCCCACCTCACAGATACATGCCAGTGTTCGAGGATGAACGAGCGCGACCACGCATTCAAAGCGAGCGGTCCGCACGGGATTGCCGCTGAGCGCTTCCAGGAGTTTGTGCCGCCTCCCGGCAGCGTCAAGACCGGGGCCACCGTAACGCGCCGAATAAACGCCAGGACGCCCCCCCAGGGCATCGACGGATAAGCCGCTGTCATCCGCCAGCGCGTAGAGACCACTGGCCTTAGCAAAGGCACGCGCTTTCAGTTCGGCATTGGCTTCAAAGGTTTCTCCGCTTTCTTCGACATCAAACCCGCCCAGACCCACTGCCTGCGGCATGACCAGTTCCAGCGGCAGCCCGGCCAGCAGGTCCAGAAATTCCTCCTGTTTCCCTTTGTTCTGGGTCGCAATTAACAACTGCATAAAATGTTCCTTTCACTTACTATCCCGGCGTGTTTATGAGGGTTGGCAATGTGTTGGATGAGTAACGCCACAGCGAAAATCCGCCGGGTGAGGATGTCACTACAGCCGGGTGTATAACACTATTGGCGTCGGGGAATGCGTCAATTGTCCGAATCATGCCAGTGCTTAATTGGAGACAAAAACTATGGTTAGTAAAGCAGTCGATCGGATCGCAGCAGAAGATACCCGCAGCTTTTCCGTCCGCATGCTGACGGTCAAAGACCGTAACTGGGTCGCCCAGTTTCTGGACGACCACTGGCACTCCACCAAAGTCGTCAGCCGCGGCAATGTCTACTATGCTCACCTGCTTCCCGGATTTCTGGCAGTTCCAAAACCTGACCACAACGCCGCTGCAACCGCCAAACCCTGCGGCCTGATCACCTATCGTAGTGATGGCGCGGAATGTGAAATAGTGACGCTGGACAGTTTGCAGTCCAATGTGGGGATTGGCACCGCACTGCTGGAAAGTGTAAGGACGATTGCCAGCGAACAGGGCTGTAAGCGTCTCTGGGTCATCACCACCAACGATAACCTGAATGCCCTCCGATTTTACCAGAAACGCGGCTTTCGCATAACGGCGGTCTATCCCAACGCCATGGCAGAAGCACGCCGCCTGAAACCTCAGATTCCGCTCATTGGTCGCAATCAAATTCCGCTGCGAGATGAAATCGAACTGAGTATCGACCTGTAACAATCGAATTCGTGCCTGCATTCTGTTACAATGCATCGTCAGAAAAGGAACAGAATCATGGCACGAAAACCCGTTGTCGCCCTCGTGGGGCGGCCTAATGTTGGCAAAAGCACACTCTTCAATCGTCTCGTCGGTGAGCGTATGGCGGTCACCGACGAGATCCCCGGCACAACGCGAGATCGCATTCAGGGTGAATCCGATTGGCGCGGTGTTACCTTCAAGGTTTTCGATACCGGCGGCATCGAGGTCTACCAACCGCGCGGCACGCGGGATGAAGCACCCCTGGCCGAAGGCAGTATCGACTTTGTGCCTCAGATCAAATCCCAGGCAATGCTGGCGATCAACGAAGCCGATGTGATTGTGCTGCTGGTGGATGCCATTCACGGGATCACGGCAGCAGACGAAGAAATTGCGGAAATTCTGCGGCGCACCAACAAACCGGTGATGATTGCGGCCAACAAGGCAGATACGATGAAACGCGCAGAAGATACACTTGAATTCTATGCGCTGGGCCTGGGCGAGGTGTACGCGATCAGCGCTATTCACGGTACGGGTGTCGGTGATCTGCTGGATGGTGTGATAGACGCCCTGCACGACGCGGAAATTGATCTGGAAGGCGAAGAAGACAGTGATTATCTCAAAATAGCGATCATTGGCCGTCCTAACGCCGGTAAGAGCACACTGCTGAATCACATTCTTGGGGAAGAACGCGCAATCGTCAGCCCTATCGCAGGTACCACGCGCGACGCTATCGATACCGAGATCCAATGGCATGGCGCGACCGTGAAACTGATCGATACCGCAGGTATCCGCCGCAGGGGGAAAATCGAACCTGGTGTCGAAAAATTCAGCGTGCTTCGCGCGATGAAGGCCATCGAACGGGCGGATGTGGCACTGCTGGTGATAGATGCACAGGAAGGTGTGACCGAACAGGATGAGCATATCGCAGGCTACGTGCTGGAAGCGTTCAAGAGCCTGGTTGTGGTCATCAATAAGTGGGATACCTTCGAAAAAGACGCCCACACCATGAGCGCCTACTCCCGTACCGTGCGAGAGAAACTGCACTTCATTCCGTATGTACCCGTGATCTTCATCAGTGCCATGACAGGACAGCGCATTCACCAGGTGCTGGATACCGCCAACAGGGTGTGGGAAGAACGCTTCTTCCGCATTCCTACCAGCGAAATCAACCGCATTGTGCGCGATGCAGTACAGCGCCACCCCCCGACGGTGCGGGGCACAAAGCGCCTTAAGATCTACTATGCTTCGCAGGTCGCCACAAATCCGCCGCTGCTGTTGTTTCACGTTAACGACCGCAAACTGGTTCACTTCGGCTACAGGCGTTTTCTGGAAAACAGCATCCGCGATATGTTCCCGTTTGAGGGCACGCCGCTGCGGGTAAGTTTCCGCGAAAGCCAGGGCAAACGCCGCACAGATAACACCATCCGCACCGGCGAAATGAGCGGGGACTTCGAAACAGTAGAGCCGCGTGATGAGGATTTCATCGAGTACGAAGAAGGGGTCATGCTGGATTTCAGCAGCAACTACGACGATGATCTGATGATGGATGATGCGCTGACCGAGGACGACGAATAGGGTGAGGCGGTTGTGCGCGCAGGATCCCGCT
>CAZQIJ010000004.1:0-20894 GCA_964592955.1 uncultured Anaerolineaceae bacterium | reverse complement strand
CAGCATTACACCAGCGGAGCAACCTGTGGAAACTGCTTAAGGGCCGCCGCGAACAAGTCACGGTAAGCCAGGGCATCGGCTTCTGTGACGCCTTCGAAACGCAAACTCAGCACGGGTTCAGTGTTGCTGGCGCGCAGCAGCCCCCACCCGCGCGCAAACTTCACCCGAATGCCATCGACGGCGTTAATTTCGCCGCTGGTGTGCAGGGTCTTGCGAACACCCTCGATAACTGTCAGTTTGGCCTCATCCGGGCAGTGCGGGCGATATTCCGGCGTGCTGAAGAGTCTCGGCAGCGCATCGTCCAGCGCAGAAAGCGGCAGGTCGCGGGCAGCCAGAAACTGCAGAAAGCGCCCGGCTGCGAAGAAACCGTCGTCATACCCGTAATAATCCTCAGCCAGAAAGATATGGCCGCTCATCTCCCCGCCCAGCAGCGCACGGGTTTCCTGCATTCTGGCCTTGACCAGTGAATGGCCGCTGGCGCACATCACCGGCTTCCCCCCCAGGCGTGCGACTTCGTCGAACAGCACCTGGCTGCTAAGGACATCGGCCACCACACCTGCACCGGGATGCCGTGACAGCATATCGGCAGCCAGCATCGCAAGCACGCGGTCGGCAGCAATCATCTCGCCGCGCTCATTAACCACACCCATGCGATCCGCGTCCCCATCGAACGCAATCCCCACATCCGCACCAAGCTCGCGCACTTTCGCGCCCAGCGCGCGCATATTGGCTTCCTCCTGAGGGTTTGCCGGATGGTTGGGATAATTGCCATCCAGATCGCAGTACAGGCAGGCTGCAAGGGTATGCCCCCACTGCTTGATCAGGCGTGGGCCAAACATGCCCCCCATCCCGTTTCCCGCATCAATCACGACCTTCAGCGCGCGCTGCATCGGGATGCGATGCACAACCTCGTCACCATAGCGGCTGAACGAGGAATGATCCGACTGCACGATACCGTCGCCATATGTCAGATCACCGGACTGGATGAAACTGCGCATAAGCTGAAGCTGCGCCCCAAACAGGGGGCGTCCACCAATGCAGAGTTTGAAACCGTTCTGCTCAGGCTCCAGGTGACTGCCTGTCACCATGACCCCGCCGCAGTTATCACGGCGAACGGCCTGCCAGTACATCACCGGGGTCGCTACCAGATCAAGATCGATGACCATGCAGCCGCTGATGCGCAGTCCCTCGATAACAGCCCGCGACAGGCTGAAGGATGTACGGCGGTTATCGCGGCCAACGACCACGTCTCTTTTGTGCTCAAAGCGCTGGAGATAGGTCCCAAACGCCAGACCAATCTGGCGTGCCACCTCCTGGTTGAGGCGGGCATTGGCACCTTCGGCCAGGCCCCGGATATCGTATTTCTTGAATATCTTGGAGTCCATCACACCTATTCATCCACCACGACAATTTCCTGCTTCACATACACGCGCTGGCCCTCTTTCACATCGTGCCGAACATGCGTCCCAGGGCCCACCTGCGCGCGCTCCCCGATTCTGACGCCGGGCATTGTCATAACATCGACCGAGAGAAAGGCATCACGCCCGATGATGGCACCCAGTTTCCCGCGCCCCGTGCTGATGCGCTGCCCCTTGACCGTAACGCTGATCACCCCGCGGTCCATCCGCAGGTTGGCGCTGGTACAACCGGCAGAAAAGTTGACACCCGGCGCAAAGATCGAATCCAGAACGCGGCAGGCATGCATGGAGCAGTGATCTGCAACGTAACTGCGCGCAACCTCGGTGGTATAACCCACCTCGCACCGGTTCAGCACCATAGAGGCGCGCACCAGGGCATTGTTGCCCACGATGGTTCCCGCGCCCACATACGCCGGTCCCACCACCGCAGCCCCTGGAAACACCTTTGCCCCCTCACCGATGAAAACATTTCCGACCAGCGATGCAGTGGGCGCAATATAGGCGCTGGACGCGACAATCTGCCCCTGGATCTGACCCAGATAGTAGTCCATCACATCCAGTACATGCCAGGGATACTTAAGCGCGCTCCAGTGCCCGGTGTAGGGTACCACCTGGAAGACATACGCTTTCATGAGCTTGTCCATCGCGCGTTCATAATGATCGTCAGGGGTGGCAGCAAGGGTGTACTCTGCGCGGATTGCCTCAAACAAACGCGCGGCATCGCTGTGGATGTGCGCCACAATGTTGACCAGATTGCTGGGCCGGTTTTCCGGGCCGGGTTTCTCAACCATCCCAACAATGCGCCCGCTGGCATCCACGCGCAGATACCCCCCCGGAAAGTATTCCTGCATCTCTATGCCAGCAATATACGAGGCCCCCGGCGCAGCCTGAAAAGCGTTCAACATGTCCTGATGCAGGCGATCCTCCACCACATCATGTACCTGGTTAACGTACACTGGGGCATGGGGCTGGTCTGCAAGTGTTTCGGCGGTACGCAGCAGGGCATCGCCCATCCCCAGGGGTTCCGGCTGCACCACAACGGCAACCTGCATCCAGCTAATCTCTGAAGTGAGGGTGCGGATTTCCGCTTCGTTTTCGGGGTTGGCAACAATCACAACACGTTCAAAACCGAACTTGCGGTACTGCTGAAGCTGGCTCACCAGCAGCGGTTCTGTGCCGAAACGCAGCAGGGACTTTTCGCGCAGCGGCCACATCCTGGAAGAGGCTCCGCCGGCGAGAACGATCAGTATAGGTGTCACCATAGGACAACCCTCCGTTATTGGTCGTGCAAGGCGCAAAATCTTCATTCAAGGGCGATTATTGTACCGCAGGAGTCAAGGTTTGCGCTTTTATATGTTCGGCTGTTGCAGCCTGCACTTGTTCCGACCTACAATAGAGAAGTTGAATTTTAGGCGCTAAGTGAGGTTGATTATATGCAGCGCATCACCTCCAAAGGCGGTACCGCACCGCTGGGTCAGGACCAACTTCAGCACGCACTGAATCAAGCCCTGCGTGATGGTCCCGCGGCGGTGGCGCAGCAGGTGCGCTATCTGCTGGCTTACAGCCAGTTACTGGGGCAGCGCCCGTCCTCCGAACTTTATAGGAGCAGACCCCTGAGCGCGGCACAGGCGCGTTTGGCAGGGCTGGTTGAATTTGCGCCTTCGCTGGGACCTGGGCAGCTTCAGAAGATCGTCACAGAGATCGAGCAGATCCGTGATCTGGTTGTGCGGCTGCCGCTTCTGGCACAGCTCGTTACCTACCTGCCCGTCAAACAACAGGCGCGCATTACCGCAGAACTGCGCCGCGCTGCGGAAGAGGTGGAAGATCCGGTGATTCGGGCGCGCTGCCTGCTGCGCTGTGCTGCGCTGCCAGAAGTACCGCAGGATACCGCCCGGGTGCTGCCAGACATCATCGAACTGGCGGTTTCGCTTTCCAACACCGAGGCGCGCGTTCGCAGCCTGATGACGCTGGCGCAGCACACCCCTGTTGCAACTTCGCAGCGACTACTCGTGCGGATTCTCGATGATCTGCAAACCAGCAACAGCGAAATGCTCCGCAGCAATGCCGTCGCCGTGCTTTCGCACTTCATTCCTTTACATCTGCGTGACCGCCTGCTTGATATTGCCACCGCCATCCAGGGCCCGCTGGAACGGACGCGCGCCCTGAACGCCATCGCGCAGGTGTATCCTGACAATGACGCGTTACGCAGTCTCACGCTGGCGGCGATGGCAGATATTCGCAGTGAAGAAGAACGGGTTGAAGCACTCAACGCTTTCAAGGTACACCTCGAAAGCGCCAATACCGAACACGGTTATCCTGAAGTGCTGCAGCAGGCGCTGGCGATTGCGGTAGGGGTCAGCCGCCGCCCTATGCGGGCGAGAGCGCTCGTCGCGTTATCCCCCTACCTGACCCCTGATTTGCAGGGCGAAGCGCTGGGCGCGGTTCACAGCCTGGGCAGTGAGCGTGACCGCGCGCGGCTGCTGGCAGAACTGGCCCCACATCTGCCGCCAGAGATGCTGGTTGCCAGCCTGGCGGTGGCACACACAATGCGCGAACAGGACTCGCGTGTTCACGCACTCACGGTTCTGGCACACTATGTTCCCACGCAGGCGCGGTCCCAAACGCTGCTGGATGCGTTTGCGGCAGCCTCCAATTTATCGAATCATTACGAGCGGGTTAGAGCGCTCCTTGACCTGGTCGATATTCTGCCGCCACAGCTCCAGGAACAGGCGTTTACGATGGCTATTGAATCTACGCGCCTCATTGAAAATGAAAACGCGCGGGCGCGTGCGCTGGCACTCCTGGGGCACCATTTGCCTGCAAAACTGCTGGAACGCGCATTGGACGCCACCTACCATCTCAAAGAACCAGAACAACGGCTCACGACACTGGCGAGCCTGGTGCCAAACCTGGTGGCGACAAAACAGCGTGACGCTGTCGTTCACATGCTAAGCTGCGTGAGCCTGATGCCGTTTGAGTATAAACGGGCGCGTGCGCTCATCAGCATCGCACCGCACCTGACGGCGGATCTGATGGACGATGCGCTCGGCATGGCGCAGGCCATTGTTGACCCATTTGACAAAGTCAGCGCACTGGTAGCCCTGCTGCAGAATATGCCCCCCGAACGGCGTCCAGCACTCGTGCAGCAGTGCTGGCTGCTGATCGGCAAAATTGACGATGGTTATGACCGGGCAAGCGCGCTGGCCGCAATTGCCCCGTTTCTGCCCGCCCATCACAAACAGAGCCTGCCAAAGCTGGTGGGGATGACGGTGGGAGCGATCATGGATGAATATGACCAGGCCAGTGCCATTTCGATTCTTGCGCCTGTGCTGGCCGAAGACGAGGATGAGCGTTACAATCCTGATACACTTCCAGACCCGCTTAGCGACCTGGAAACAGCAATCGGTGCGGTGCTGGAGATCCCGTACCAGGCCCTACGCACAGAGTTAGCGCGCGAAGCCGTTGCGCTGTGGAGCAGGCTGGACACCGAAACTTCATTTCGCGTGTGGCAGTTTGCCATCCAGCGATTGAAAACTTTACCGCTGGCAGATGTATTGCTATTCTTAGGAGCAGCGATGCCAGTTATCCGCATTATGGCCGGTGACCAGGGAGTAGCTAAGGTTACCCAGATATTAGGCATACAAGAGTAGTTGCTTGAGGGCAATTGAGGTTGAAGATGAACGAAGCATTTCTGTCTAAACTACTGCGTGTGGCACGCCAGGTAACCATGGCCGAACGTGGTATGGCGGTAAATACCGAACTGGCGGTGCTGGAGCGCGTCAATATTGACCAGACGACGCTGCAGGATCGCGCTTTCATGAATTTCGCAAACCTGTGGCTTCAGCGTGCCATTGATGAAGAACAGACGATCATCACGAACAACATCATCACGGATGTTTCTCAGGCACCCACGACCAACACCAACTTTTCTAATCTGCGCGTGGCCGTGGTCATTCCTGTGCGGGGTGTGGGTGCGGTGTACCTGGATCAGCACATTCGTCATGGGGTTATCCCGCGTGACATTATCGACCGGCTGACGCAAATGGTGAACCAGGTTCAGGACAGCGGCAATGAGGAAATCAGCGAAGAACAGATGCTGGAACAATACGAACGCCTGAACTGACCCGGTACTTACTCCTGAAAGCGCGGCAGCGGGCGCGGCTGCGGGATGGTTTTCAGAATATCATCAACGAGTGCAGCGGTTCTCTTGCTATACAGCCATACCATACCCGGCTTAACATCCGTGCGGCAGATTACAGCCAAAGACACTGTATAGGGTGAGCCAAATTCGATGATATAGACGCCGGTCTGGTCGCCTTCAAAGTAGGTCGAATGAAATTTGGTCTCTTCGAGGATGCTGGCAAGAGAGCGTTGAGCGGTGTGGTCAATGCTCAGTGCATGTGTCAGTAGCTGCAGGTCGTAATCATCCAGCGTCCCCGCAGCACCCACCATATTGCCATCCACATCCACCAGGCCCACAAAATTCGCGCGCACATGCCCCAGCAGCCTGTTCAGTTCGATGTTGATCTTCTTGAAGTGTCGGCGGCTTAGCACGAGCGCGGCAGGGCGTGTGCGCGGATCAAGGCGGCGCGCACGGTCGCGGCTGGTGTCCTGCGTCTTGGACGGCTCCTCCTGATCCTGGCGATTCTGTTCCATACGCTTGACTTCGAGCTGGCGTTCGATCTGCATCAGCACGAAGGTCATGTTCAGCGGCTTATACAGATAGTCCACCGCACCCAAACGAAACACCGCTACCGCGCTCTTGGCAGAAAGATCGTCATCAATCACGATAACGCGGGCATTGGGGCGCAAACCGCCCACCACCGCCAGCAGATCCATTCCGCTTAAGTCTGGCAGCTCGGCCTCCGTCACAATCAGATCGAAATCGTTGAGCAGAATTTCACTGAGCGCCTCTTCAAAGTTACCGGCCTGATGGGTGGTGTAACCGCCTGCGGTCTCCAGCGTATCGACCAGCGCCACGCGCAGTTCTTCGTCTTTGGCGACAATCAGGATGCGTTCTTTGCGTTGCTGTCCGGTTAGCATCGGGATCAAACCTCAAATTCGTGCGGAAGGTGAGTCCGCAGCAGCGACTCAAGACTAAAGATCTGCATCAGGCGCGTGCGGCTTTCACTGACCACGCCGCGCAAGTGCGGACCGGTACTCGGCAGAAAACTCTGAAGATACTCGACCTGTTGCACTTCATCAACCACAAGCCCGACCAGCCTCCCTTTATATGATGCCACAATAAACGGCGTAGCAGCGTTAAGGGGTGCTGCCTCGATCTGAAGCATGCGGCGCAAATCCAGCAGCAGAAGTGGCACACCATGACGGTTGACCATACCTACAATTTCAGGGTACAGCGCTGTATCTGCCAGGTGGGTCACTTCCACCATGGCCGCGACCTCCACAATTTCTTCAATCGCCAGCGCGTACTCCTGAACCCCCAGGCGAAAGGTCAGAACAGACAGTTCACTCATCGTCTTCCTGTGCCAGACTGCGGGCGTTACTCAGCCACATCACCATGATAATGGTGGGCGGCTGCTGGCCTTCCAGCAGGATTTCGTCAACGAGATCCCCCAGTTTGGTGCGTAACGCGATCAGGACATTATTCGCAGAGACCCCGGCCAGCCAGGGGGCCTGCGACGAAATCTGCAAACCATCCTTGACGCCGTTAACCACGCCATTAATGTGGATGAGATGGACCTCCCCGGTTTTCAGGACCAGCTCAGCCAGCGTCGCGGCGGCGGTGGACACCTGCGCACGGAGCGCGGGGGCAAAACCAATCAGTCCAGCAGCGCGCCGCGCGGTGTCGCGGACGATCATAATATCCATGCTGTCTTCAACTTTGACGGACATCACCGGTGGACGTGTGTTGTATGGCCCCTGAGACATCGTGTGAACCTACTCTAGGATACCTAGCTCTTGGAGTGTACTGATTAAGTGTTCCGAAGCAAATATGTCCTTCGGGATGTAGTCATCGGCACCTGCCCGCAGCCCAGACATGGTCGCTTTCGGGCCAGCCTTTTCTGTAAGCATAATGACCGGGATATCCTGGGTGGCCGGGTTGCGCTTCAGGCGTCTGCACACCTGAAATCCATCCATCGTGGGCAGCTTCACATCCAGCACAATCAGCGCTGGGGGATTCTCGATTGCCTCGCGGATGCCTTCCGGCCCGTCGTATGCCACACGAACACGCAGCCCCACGCTTTCGAGCGTTTCCTTGATCTGTGCGGCCTGAGTTTTGCTATCTTCGACCAGCAGTACCTCTAACGCCATAAACCGCCTCGCGCTCTTCAATCCATTCTATAATAACTTTACGATTGCTGCGGGCAAACTCACCAGGGAAAGCACCTGCTCTACCCCACCACGCTCGATTGCCGCATTTGGCATCCCAAACACCGTTGAACTGGCCTGATCCTGCGCGAAGGTGTGCGCGCCCGCACGGCGCATTGCCAGCAGCCCTGCCGCGCCATCATCGCCCATCCCCGTCAGTATGACGCCAACCGCCGCCGCGCCACACGTTCCAGCAACAGACTCAAAAAGCACGTCAATGGCGGGGTGGTGGCGGTAAACACCGCGTTCCTCAAGCAGCTTTACGCCCAGTTTACGGCCACGTCTCACCAGGGTCAAATGCATGTTACCCGGTGATAAGTGTACCACACCCGGCTTAAGAATGAGTTCATCCGAAGCAACCACAACCGGCAAACCGGACGATTTTCCTAGCCATCTTGCCAGCCCCGCCACGAATTCATTGGGAATGTGCTGAACGATGACCACCGGCACCGCCAGCGTGGAAGGCAGCCCTTTCAGCAGGGTTGCCAGCGCGCTTGGCCCACCGGCGCTGGCTCCTATGGCAAGCACCTCCGGCAGCAGGCGCTGCGTGGAACGCCTTACAACTTCGTCCTCACCCAGCCGCGCTGCAGCGCCCCGCCGGATAACCCGTACCCCAGACATAGCGGCCAACGTTTTTACAAGCTGCCGCTGCTTTTCCGGGAACGCGGGGTTTTTGCGATCTGGCGGTTTCTCCACCACTGCCAGCGCCCCAGCTTCAATCGCCTGGAAAGACAGATCGACATCCGTTTCCACCAACGAGCTGACAACCACAACCGGCGTAGGGCACTGCGCCATGATGCGCCGTGTCGCCTCCAGCCCATCCAGGCGCGGCATGTTGATATCCATAGAGATGACATCTGGCCGGAGCTGCTGCGCCAATTCCAGCGCCTCTTCGCCATTGCGTGCCTCACCAACAACCCGCAGCCCAGGGGTTTCATTGATGATCCCGGCGAGGTAGTGGCGCACAGTGGCGCTATCCTCAACAAGCAGGACACGTATTTCTCTGTTGGCCGGTTTATTCGTTATCACTGCTGTGCATCATATATTGGACAGATATAAGCGGGCAAAACGTCGCCACAGAAGGTGATTTTACCGCAAGTCTCTCTTAGGCTTCGTTGTAATATTCTACCGCAAATGCTACAGGATGCTAACCGAAAGACTGGGGGTTATTGCAGCAACTTCACAGGTCTCAGCAGCGCAAGGTCAAATTCTGAGATGTTGGCTTCGCCCAAACGCTCTAATTCTGCGCGCACACGGTACGAATCCGCGCGCAGGCTGGCAACATCCACACCCTGGCACACATCCGGCAGCAGCGCCAACCACTGCACGCTGCGCAGCAGCATCTTCTGCGCCCCGCGATAATTCCGGCGTTCAATCTGGTAATATGCCACCCCTACCTGAAGAATGGCGCGATACAGGTCACGCACCGGGCTCGCGGTTTCCATCCACAGCGCTTCGAAGAGGTCATGCTGCCTGTAATATTCACCTGCGTTGAACCTGGCGATACCCTCCTGAGCAAGTTCAGGCAGTGGGCCACGACAGTCACAGGTAAGCTGTTCTACGGTGTCCGGGTTCACAGTTTGGGCATGGTCATGCAGCAGCAGGCCAAACCGGTGTTCCAGGTCGGCACGGGTATACACAAAATCTGCGCCTGCAAGCAGTGCCTGCTGACGCTGTTGGGGGTCATCTGCGGCCACGATCAGCGGAATACGCCGCGTTGCCGGGTTGGTCTTGGGCGTCGTCGTCCAGAACTGCCAGTCTGCATCGGCACCATCCACGACAATCAGATTGATGCCATCCTCAACCAGCCGCCTGAGATAGCCACTGCGCGCCGTGTAATGCAGCAGGATCTGGTCGTCGCCGCCGCCTTTCGACCAACCCTCCAGGCGAAGACTTCCGGTGGTTACAATCTTCACCGCAGTACCGTGATCAGAAAAGTGACCACAGCGGCAGCGACGATAATTGCGCCAAGCACCCGCACCAGAAACTGAAGCAACCAGTTGATCTGGGCGCGTTCTTCTGCGCTGAAGTGTGATGTCTTTTCAACGTCACTCATGCTGTACTCCCGTCTTGCTGCAAACGCATTCATCACTAATTAAACACAATAAGAGCCAGGGAGTTACCCTGGCTCTCTCTTTCTGGACTAGGGTCTGTTGACGTTGGTGCCTGTATCAGCGCGCATGACCGCCAGGAATGTCAGCAGACCCTAAACATCCTGTTTAACCGTAATTGGCTTCAGCTAAGCTCTGTTCGACCTCGGCCTGACGGTTCTTGTTAGGAATGACCATCACCGGGCAGGTTGTAATATTCAAGACTTTATTGGTGACGCTTCCAAAAAACCATTTACTGAAACCGGAACGTCCATGTGTGGACATCACGATGACGTCCGCATTTTGTTTCTTGGCATATTTCACGATCATGGATGCGGGGTCGCTGATTTCTGCACGAACCTCAACGCTGACTGGGATCGAACTGCGAATCCGCTCAGAAATATCGTCCAGGTAACGGCGCGCCTGTGCCAGCGCCTTTTCGGGGTTGGAGTAATCGGAATCCTCCGAAGCGGACGGATGCATGGGTGCGCCGAACGCCATATAGAAACCGCCGGGAACTAGTTCAGGTAAATCTACCGCCATGACGAGGATCAAGGTGCCATCGGGTGCCAGGATCTGTTTTGCGTATTCCAATGCCTCCTCAGACAGCGGAGAACCATCCAATGGGACCAACACATGTTTTAACATCGGTTCTGTCTCCGTTCGTTCTACCGTTCACAAACACTGTGTAATCCCATCCTAAGCGCATCTTACCAGTCATTGGTCACACTTTTCCGATGACATGTGTAATTACTGTGAGGGCTGGCTGAATGCCGTCCATGCCTGCTGGACGAAGGACGCGATCTGCGCTTTGAAGACGCTGGTATCGAACTGAGCAGCATGCTGCTGGAGCGCTGCGCGCTCGTAGCGGGCGGGGTCAAAAGCCTGCATGACCTGCATCAGGCTTTCCACGGTCATCTCTGAAAACAGTTCGCCGGTTTGCCCTGGGATCACCGTATCCAGCGCGCCGCCCCCGCCAAAGGCGATCACCGGGCGGCCAGCCGCCTGTGCCTGAACCGGGGTAATCCCAAAGTCTTCGAGACCGGGGAAGAGAAACGCCTTGCAGCGTGCCATAAGTTCAGGAAGCTGGTCATCCGGCACGTAACCCAGAAATTCAACGGTGGGGCCAGCCAGGGCGCGCAGCCGTTCCAGGTCACGCCCGCGCCCCCCGATCTTCAACGGCAGGCCCAGCCGGGTGGCGGCCTGGACCGCGAGGTCGATTCGCTTGTAGGGGATGAGGCGCGACACAATCAGAAAGTAATCGTCGGGATGGTCTACGGCAGCCGCTGCGAACCGTTGTGTATCTACGGGTGGGTAAATGATGAGCGAGTCGCGTTGATAACAATCCCTGATCCGCTGCTGAATCTCTGTAGAGATCGCCACGAAATGGTGAACGCGCTGGGCAGCATTGAAGTCCAGCGGTTTCAACAGCGCGATCAGCGGACGCAGCAGGAATTTAACCGGGCGGCTGAACCCTTCGCGCGCCAGGTAATCATCGAGCTGCCACACATAGCGCGTGGGGGTCAGGCAGTAGCAGATGTGCAGCGTATCCTGCCTGTAGCGCACCCAGTGGCAGAAACCGCTTTTGTTGCTAAGCAGCACATCGTACTGTGACAGCGCCAGCGCCCCCCAGGCTAACGGGTAGAACGGCAGATAGCGCTGGTGATGGCGGTGAATGGACGGCAGTTTATCCAGCCACAGCGTGCGGATGTCCCAGGATCGCCAGCGCTCTGGCGTCAGCTCTGGTGCGTAGATGCTGGTGTAGATCGGGCTTTGCGGGTAAAGCTCAACCAGTTTGGCAAGGACATCTTCTGCGCCGCCAATCTGATTGAGCCAGTCATGAATCAGAGCGAGTTTCATGAACCATCTGTACCATTCAGGCGGGTTACCGCCCCAGGCAGGTCGTGCATCTGGCTGATCACTGCATCTGAGGCAGGAACTGGCGATGCACTGAACGCTTCACGGAAATAGATGGTGCGAAAGCCCAGGTCTTTCGCCGGGACGATGTCTTTCTGGTAGCTGTCGCCGACAATAATCGCTTCAGCGGCCTGAACCTGCATCTGTTCCAGAATCTTGAGGAAGAACCCGGCTTCTGGTTTGGCAACGCCAAATTCGTGCGAGTTAAAGACACGCTCGAAGAACTGGCGCACCCGCGCACGCTGAAGCGCCATCGCGGTAAATTCCACCCGGTAAATGCTGTTGGACGCCACACACAACCGAAACTTTCCGTGCAGCGCCTGCAAAGCCGGTTCTACGCCTTCTACGGTTTCTACGGTGGGCCACTGCGCCATTGGCAGGCCCAGGCTCTGGAACTGCGGCAGTTCACGCAAAACCGTGTTCCCCAGATCGAACACAACAACTTTAATGCTGTTTGGTGCTTCAGTGGATGTCGACATCAGGTGCATCCTTTCTCGCGCGGCGAACGGGTGCATATGAAACACGGTGAATGTCTGTGATTCCAGAATCCTTCAGTGCGGCCTGGTGCCTTGCCGTGCCGTACCCCTTGTGAACTGCGAAACCGTAACCCGGATACGCTGTATCCAGGCGCAGCATAAACTCATCCCGCCACACTTTGGCAATGACACTGGCCGCAGCAACCGACAGGGAATGCTGATCTCCCCTGACGATGCTAACGAGCCGGGTGTGGATGGGGGACTCCGGCCAGGGAACGGAGTCGGTAAAGATACAGTCCGGGGCGAAGCCTGGAAAGTTCTCTGTAATCATGGCAAGGGCACGAGCCATCGCCTGTTTGGTGGCTGGCACAATCCCCAGCGTGTCAATCTCAGCGCTGCTGGCGCTGCCAATGCCCCAGGCCAGCGCCGTTGTTTTGATTGTCTCTGCCAACCGCGCGCGACTGCGCCCCGTCATCTGTTTGCTGTCGCGCACACCCTGCAGCCTGGCACTCAGAGACGCATCGGTCAGCGGCAGGCAAACCGCCCCCGCGGCCACTGGGCCAGCCCAGGCACCACGTCCTACTTCGTCGATACCGACAATCGTTCGGCAGCCATAGGCAAGATACTGTTTCTCGTAAGTAAGGCCAGCGGTCTTAACGACCCGCGATGTCTTTGGCATAGACGCCCTTACCCCAGTTCCGGCGGATTTCCCAGATTTCAGACAACAGCTTCAGCGAGTCCTGCACCAGGCGCATCTTGCTCTCGGCGTTAAAATACCAGGTAATGGGCCGTTCGCAGATGCTGTAGCCACGCTTCTTCGCCACAAACAGCAGCTCAATATCGAAGCCGATACCGGTCATGCGCTGTACCTGAAAGAGATCGTCTGCCGCGTCGCGGGTGAACATTTTAAACCCGCACTGCGTATCTTCAAAACCACGCAGAATGGTCAGTTTGATGATGAGGTTATTCACGCGTCCGATCAGATGCCGGTACTCTGGCTCGCCCACCCGCACCGCGCCCTTGCCTTCGCGCGTGGCGATAATCACCTGGCAGTGCTCAGCTTGCGGGGGCAGGAACTTCACAATCTCTTCAATGGGCATAGACAGGTCTACATCGCAGATGAAGCGGTAATCACCCGCCGCCACCAGCATACCGGCCTTCACTGCCAGCCCTTTGCCGCGTGTGGACACCTGCACGGCACGCACATATGGCAAGGTGCGCTCAAATTCCTGCGCAATTTCGAAGGTTCGGTCGTGGCTGCCATTCTCCACGATAATGACCTCAGCGGCATAAGACTGGGCTTTCAGGAAAGCGTCGATCTGCGCCATTGCCGGGGGAAGGCGCTCTTCTTCGTTATGCACCGGAATAACGATGGACAGCATCGGATGCGATTGCGAGTTCAAACAATTATACTCCGTCGTTCATGAGTGCGGCGGCGAAAGCATACTCTCCAGATAATCAATAGTCACCGTGCGCATTGCCTGCGTTTCACGCCGCTTAGACCATGCCCTGAAACCATCGCGCAGCCCTGCCAGCATCCCGCGCAAACGTGCCCGGGCTGCTGCGCCACGCCAGGCGCGCAGCGCACGCCATGCAGAGCGCAACTGCACACCCACTATGCGCAGCCCATACTTGCGCCATAATGCCGCCGGGTAATTTTTCAGAAGCAGCAGAATCAGGTTACGACCGTCATAATAACTTGCTGTAACGCCGCCTCCGGTAGCCGATAGATGATGGTACACGATTGCCGAGGGTGTGTAAAGACAGCGCCAGCCTGTTAGCTGCGCGCGCCAGCCAAGGTCAACATCCTCCAGCGAAAAGAAGTAGTCTTCGTCCAGCAGCCCGATCTGATCCAGCATCGCTTTACGGTAGGCGGATGAGCCACCGCACGCGCTGAACACATACTCCTCGCGCTCATACTGCCCTTCGTCGCGCTGCCACACACCGCGATTCCCAGGGCGGCCATCCACTGTGAAGAAATCCCCGGTGGTGTGAATATGGTCGCGTTTATCGAAAAGCAGCATCTTGCTGGCAACCATACCGGCTTCGGGATGGCGCGCAAAGGCATCCATCACCGCCGCTGCCCAGTTCGCATCCGCTTCGGTGTCATTATTCAGCAGCGCGATCACACTTCCGCGCGCGGCCATCATCCCGGCATTGCAGGCCCCGGTAAAGCCGCGATTTTCCGGCAGTTCAACCAGATGCGCTTCTGGAAAGCGCTCGCGCACAAACGCCTGCGAACCATCCGACGAGGCATTGTCTACCAGGATCACTTCAACTGCCGGATACGTCTGGCGGCGCAGCGCATCGAGGCAGGTCTCAAGGAATTTCAGCCCGTTCCAGTTGGGGATCACGATTGAGAAAAGCGGGGTATCGCTGTTCATCATCGGGGTTCCTCGCGGGTATCCTCGAAACCCGAACTGGCAGCGCGATCGCTCTTCTCGCTGTCCGTCATCCCAAAGTACCATTCATCGGGCAGGGCACCAGCCTGCCGCGTCACCGTCAGCCCGCCCATATCGCGCGCGATGATCTCCAGCAGGTGCGGTTCGATCCATGTCACAGAGTCCACCTGTACGGCGACAGCCCCCGCATCAATGTAGTCACGGGCATCCTGTGCAGAATGAATGCCGCCTGCGCCGATAATGGGCACGTCCTTAAGGCGGCGTATCAACTGGCCAACCATGCGCAGCACAATCGGCTTGATGAGCGGACCATAGACCCTCCCACTTACCAGCCGTCCCGTTTTCGGGTCGCGCGCGGTACCACGCGGTGGCGCGGCGATCACCAGCGCCGTTGCGCCTGCTTCTGCCACAACTTCGGCAATCTCATAGGCATCCTGCATGGGGAGCCGTACCAGAACCGGTTTCTCTGTCTTCTCTACGGCGGCTTTGACGAATGCCTGTGCCTGTTTCCAGTCTGTGTCGTCGTTAAGGCCCAGTTCAATGGCGTTGATACACTCTTCTTCATCCAAGCGCGCGGCACTCTTGCGGATATGCTCTGCCGTTGTCGCCACCAGATGCAGGATAATGGGCACCGGCAGCACCGTCCATAGGTTGCGATATTTCTTCAACGTCTTGTTCAGCCCCAGGTTAGGAAGGCCGGTATGCACCAGAACACCGGCCTCCAGCGGGACGACGCGCGTCCCGGTTGCCGGGTTCCAGGGATCGTAGGTCACCGGGCTGGTGACAATGGCACCCAGGCGATCCGGGTGGATGATTTCCCGGTACACGTCACCATAACCAAAGGTTCCGGCTGCCGGCATCACCGGACTATTGAGTAGCAGTGAATGCTTGCCGCCACGTGAGAGTTCTACCGCCATATCTGTTCCTTCTGAAGTTGACGCTGAAGTTGACGCTGCATCTGGCGTCCTGAGTGCGACCAGGCAAAACGTTGGCGGTTTGCCGCCAGCGCACGGCAGGCCGTCTCGCCACACCGCTCACACGCATTTTGCCTGTACTTAGGACATAAGTATAATCTGTGTTAAATCAAACGCTGGCCCTTCTGTACACGCCAGAACCATGCCGCCGCTCATCTGCAGCATGCAGGTATGGCAGGCTCCTGCTCCACAGGTAAGCAGGGGCTGAAACACACCGAAGAGATAGTTCTTCGGGATTTCGTTGCGGCGCTCTTTGAAACGCGCATACACCGTCTGGAAGTGCTGAAGTTCATCTTCCTGCGAAACCGTCACGAAAACCTGATCCGCCCAGCCAACAGTCATCACCTGGTTCGGCCAGTTAAATTCATCGTCCCCATGCACAACCTCAATTTCCGGCGGCAAATGCTGGGTTTCATACCGTGTGGCCGTCCCCAACAGCACCAGCGTGACGCTGATCTGGTTACCCAGCAGCCAGGGGATCGTCATCAGGAGCGGGGTGGGCGCGGTATCATAAGCGATGAGCAGCACATTGCGCAGTGTGCGGCGAAAGCGGAAAGGCTGCCCCACCAAACCCAGAACCTGAATAATCTGGCCTGGTGCGTAGACTTCTTCGTTGGGGCGCTCTACGGAGAGGATCCCCGGGCTGATGCCCACAGGCCACCACTGGTCACGGAGGTACGGATTCCAGGCAGAAGTCAACCGCGCTAACAGTGACTGGCCGGGCTTGATGCGTAACAGCGATTCATCCACCGCCAGGTCAAGCCGTTGGTAGTGGTTATTCACGCGCCGGATGCGTTCGATAATGACCTGAGTTTGTTTCATACAATGAACGTTCTGCATTTTGTGGTTAACGTCACAATATTATGGCACAAAACGGCAGATTTGTACGCCCAATTCATGTTATGATCAACCGAGGTGCGAAACTGACTGGCAGCAGGGCAGCGGCGCGGCGCGGTTGACGCGCAGGCGTCTGGGTGATACCGGATTTCCCAAACGAGGATGTTTGACTGATGGTTGAACTTGAAACGGTTGTTACACAGCTTTATGAGGATGAAAGCCTGACGGATGAGCTGGTTGATGCAGATGCAGCAGTGCTTCTGAAGTGGGGAGAAGCGCAGTTGCCACAGCTCATCGCTCAAGCGCCTACCGAAACTGCCTTTGAGGAGTCGTTTGGCAGCCTGCGCAGATACATCAGGCAGGTGAACCGCTTCGTGGGCAAACGCGACGCCGCTGCGCCGCAGGACCTCCAGGAAATGCTGGCACGCCTGGCAGAAGCGGCACTGGCGCTGCGGCCTGAGCTGCCGCCTGAGGCTGTCGCGGCGCTGGGGCCAGCACACCACGGGCAGCCCAACCAGGATGTCATTCGTGCGCTGCTGCACCTCATCACACCACAGCCACCGCAAACCGAACCACCTACACCGGCAGAAGGAGAATTTTGAGTTATGGCGAGACGACGCAATGAAGGCAATGGATGCCGCTCCATCATCACCGCTGCACTGACGACACTCGTGATCGGGGTCGTTTTTCTCATCAGTGCAGTTACAGGCATCGATTTCAGCGGACTTCTGGGGCTTAGTACCGCCGTCCCAGGTCAGAACGTGACGCAGGTGGCCAGCGGCCCTTCTGGGGCGGTGCGCAGCATAGCCGTAGGGCAGGGTTTTGGTTCTGAAAAAGGCTTCTGGCAGGTTTACTTTACGGCACCTAGCGGCAGCAGCGACTTTGCAACCTACAGTAACGGTATCGATGCACCCCTGGCGGCAGCCATCGGCGGCGCGCAGCGCACGCTGGATATTGCCGCATTCGAATGGAACAACCCGGCCATTCATCAGGCTGTACTGGCGGCGCAGCGGCGTGGTGTGCGCGTGCGCATGGTGGCAGATAACGAACACACCATCGAAGACGAAGACTCGCTCCTGCGCGAACTGGTCAGCGCCGGAATGCCGGTGATCTATGACAACCGCAGCCCGTTCATGCACAACAAATTTATGATTATCGACAGCAGTTCTGTGTGGACTGGCTCCACCAACTACACGATCAACGATGTGTACCGCAACAACAACAATATGCTGCTGCTGCGTTCACAGCGGACCGTAGAAGTTTACCAGACCGAATTCAACCAGATGTTTGACGGGCGCAAGTTTGGCCCGAACAAAACAGTGAATACTGCCTCATTTCAGCAGGACGGAACCGCGGTAGAAATCTACTTCGCGCCGAAAGCGCAGGTGCTGGCGGCGATTCAGAAAGAAATCGCCGCCGCGGAGTCTAACGTGCGCTTCATGGCGTTTTCGTTCACGTTGGATGCGCTTGCGGGGACTCTGCTGGATCGTGCTGAAGACGGCATCACGGTGGAAGGCGTGTTTGAAACACGCGGCAGCGAAACCGCCTACAGCGAACTGCGTCCGCTGCGCTGTGCGGGTTTGAACATGCGGCAGGACGGCAACCGCTACACCATGCACCACAAAGTGTTTATCGTGGACGACGACACGGTCATTACAGGATCGTTCAACTTCAGCGATAACGCCATAAGCAGTAATGACGAAAACCTGGTGATCATACGCGACCGTGATCTGGCGAAGCAGTATATTGATGAGTTCAACCGGGTGATGAGTCAGGCAATCGCCCCCAACTGCAATGATCTGTAATCAGGCATCATCATAGGGCGGCTCGTATAACGAGCCTGCCCACTGCTGCACCAGCGAAATCCAATCGACGGTATCTTCCGGGACACGGGAGGCAAACAGCAGGGCGCGGCGCGCGATCACCGCATCAACATCTTCGGGATCCTCCGCGCCGTGTTGATATGTGGCCAGCAGCGCGCCGACGCCGCTGTAATCACCGAGCAGCGCGAGCAGGGCAGAACCGGCAGAAATGCGCAGCTCCGCATTCCCTTTCTCGTTGGCAATCTCAAGAAAATCTGCGGTGGTTTCCCAGCCAGGAAGGTCTTCCATGCTTGTCTTCAAGGAGCGTTCAAAGGTCAGGTTCCATTGTGCCAGCGTTGCACGGCTTTCCCGAATCAGGGCGCGCAGTACCGCGCAGATTTCCTGCTGGAAAACGGGCAGTGGCATCCGTTTGGAGGCTGCGTGCGCAAGTGCCTGAATCTCGACCTCCGTCAGTTCCACATCGCGCTGCGCCAGCAGCCGCTTGAACTGCCTGAGCAGAATGGCGGTCAGTTCGTCGATGCGCCAGCGCGCGACGTTTTCGGCACGATTACGACTCATCAGCGCCACGCTCCGGGCGCACACGCCATTCTTCCACGCACAGGGGGGGAGACACGCCAGCCCCGCACGCGATTGGCATCGTCCCGGTTATGCGGGTTGGGACAGCCCGGCAACCGTGCCCTGTGGCAGAACGTATTACAGATGGTAATGCTGCTTTTACAGCTCGCTGCTGCCATGTTCTTACACTCGCCTAACTGCGCAACACACCCTACTTAAGGGTACAGTGTTTCCGTAAATGGGGCGTTGTTTCTCACGCGAGGTTAAAGGAGTTTGACCGATGTTCAAATTGGCGACACGCGTTATCATCGCCGCGATGGTGATTATGGCGGTCTTTGCGGCGGGCGTTTTCCTTGCCCTCAACGGTGTGCTTTTCGGTGAACCGCGTACCACGACGTCGGTGGTGCCCATTCTGGAACGTATCCAGGCGATGTCACAGCTCACATCCACACGCTATACCTACTCGCTGATTGTGACCTCAGAGCGTGAAATGCCCGGTATTCTGGCTGCGCTGTATGGTGAACGGTTGGTGATGGTGGCGGTGGGGCATGTCAACGCCGGTATTGATCTGAGCCAGTTAGAAGACGACGACATACAACAGGTTCAGGACACGCTGGTTATCCGCCTTCCCCCCCCTGCGCTGCAGGACTGCTTCTTTAACGAAAGCGCGTCGTATGTCGTCTCGCGGGATACAGGTCTCTTTGCGCGCCCGCTGCCGGATCTGGATCAGCGCTCGCGCCAGCTCGCCATCGGCGCAATTCGCGTTCAGGCGCTGGAAGACAACATTCTTGTGGACGCAAACACCCAGGCGGCCACAGTCATCAGCGGGTTTATCGGCGCGCTTCCGGGCGTAGGCAGCGTGCGTATTGAAACGTCCGCCGCAGATCCTGAGGCACCCATACCGAGCACATGCCAGTGAGGGCGCAGGGATAGGCTTGCGTCACCGCTTTGACGATACACACTTGAAGGGGACAACGATGAATTGGGCAACAACCGCTTTTGTATTTCCGGGTCAGGGATCACAGATTGTGGGGATGGGGGCAGATTTTGCCGCCGCTTTCCCGGCAGCACAGGCCGTTTTCCAGCAGGCAGACGCAATACTGGGAATGGCTTTTTCGGAGTTGTGCTTTCACGGCCCAGAAGAGGTACTGAATGATACCCAGAACACGCAGCCTGCCCTGTATATCTGTGCCACTGCCATTCTGCGCGTGCTTCAGGAAAACCACCCAGAAGCAGCGCCACTGTGCTGCGCAGGACACAGCCTCGGCGAATTCACCGCGCTGACGGCGGCAGGCGCACTGGCATTCGAGGATGGCCTGCCATTGGTGTGGGAACGCGCCCGCCTGATGCGTGAGGCTGGCGAACACAGCCCCGGCGCAATGGCGGCGCTGCTGGGGCTGGAAGTGGACCAGGCGAGGGCCGTTTGTGAACAGGCACAGCAGCAAACAGGCGGGCGTGTTGTTCTGGCCAACGATAACTGTCCCGGCCAGGTGGTCATTTCTGGGGAGGTGGCGGCATTAGAAGCCGCGATGCAGCTCTCGCAGGCCAGGCGCGCCGTAAAGCTGGCGGTCAGCGTCGCAGCGCATTCGCCGCTGATGCACGCCGCCGCCGAGCAACTCAGCGCGCGTGTGACGGCCACACCTTTTGAGCCGCCGCGCTTCCCGGTCTATGCCAATCTCACCGCGCAACCCCTTACCCGTGTGGACGACATCCGGCAGGAATTGTGTGAGCAACTGACGCAGCCGGTACGCTGGACAGAGTCAGTTCAGGCGATGATTGCAGCCGGCGCAGAGACGTTCATTGAGATCGGCCCCAGAGATGTTCTGACCGGCCTCCTGAAACGCATTGACCGCAGCAAGACCGGCATCGCGCTGAACAGTGTCGCGGCGCTGAATGCGCTTTACGCCTAGAACAGCGCCACGCACATCGCGCGAAACACCCTACCCGAACGCCGATGTTTCGCTACAATGGCATCTCATGTGAATCTCATGGCCACAGCAGCAGGCCAGGGCCGTGAAGGTCCTGCTGCGTAGTCGGGAAGGGGGTCAATGAGTCTTCTGGAGTATCTG
>CAZQIJ010000003.1:0-34941 GCA_964592955.1 uncultured Anaerolineaceae bacterium | reverse complement strand
CCTTCAGGTAGATGAACCCGCGCGACACGATCTCTGGCTCGCCGATCATGTCTCCGGTCTTCTTGTTCACATTCACCGATACCAGGATAAAGCCATCGCGCGCCAGCACTTCGCGGTCACGCATCACCGCGCGCCCGATGTCCCCCACGCCGCTGCCATCCACGAACACATAACCACCCGGCACGCGTTCACCAGTCAGGCGCAGCCCATATTTATCCGCCTCCACCACCATCCCGTTTTCTGCCACAAAGATGTGATCCGCCGCAATGCCCTGATCAACCGCGATACCGGCATGGTGCCGCAGGTGGCGCAGTTCACCGTGAATGGGCATAAAGTAGCGCGGCTTCACCAGGTTGATCAGAAGCTTCATTTCTTCCTGGCTGGCGTGGCCAGAAACGTGAACCGGCAGAATCGGGTCATAAATCACGTTCGCGCCCCTCTGGAACAGGCGGTTCACATTGCGGTACACCATCTCTTCGTTGCCGGGGATGGGATGCGACGACAGCACAAACGTATCTGTCTTCTGCACTTCGATCTGGCGGTATGTGCCGTTGGCGATGCGCGCCAGCACTGCCGACGGCTCCCCCTGCGACCCGGTGACCATAATCGCCAGCCTGTGCGGTTCGATGCTGTTGATCTTGCTCAGGTCAATCAGCAGGTTATCCGGCACGTTGAGGATGCCCATCTCGCGCGCCATCTTAACGTTTTCGGTCATGCTGTGCCCGGCAATGGCCAGCCGCCGCCCATACCGCTGCGCCGCATTCGCCACCTGCTGGATGCGCGAGATGAGCGAGGCAAACGTCGAGATGATGATGCGGCCTTTGGCGTCGCGGAAGACTCTGTCAAACGCGCCGTCAATAACCGCCTCAGACGGCGTCCAGCCGGGACGGTCGGCATTGGTGCTGTCGGCCATCAGCAGCAGCACGTTCTGGGACCCGAACTGCGCCAGCCGCGCGTAATCCGGTTTCTTGCCATCCACCGGCGTATTGTCAAACTTATAATCACCGCTGTGGACGATAAGCCCCTGCGGCGTGTGGATGCCAAAACCCACACAGTCTGGGATGCTGTGGCACATATGAAAGCTTTCAATGGTGAAAGGCCCCAGCTTGATCTTATCGCCCGCCTGGAAGATGTTGATCTTCGTCTCGTTGAACAGTTTGGCGTCGCGCAGCTTCACTTCCAGCAGCCCGGCGGTCAGTGGGGTAGCATACACCGGCACACCGCGAAACTGCTCTATGACATGAGACACCGCGCCGGTGTGGTCTTCGTGACCGTGTGTATACACAAAACCGTGAATCTTAAGGTCTTTGCGGTCTATCAGGTATCGGAAATCAGGGATGATATAATCCACACCCAGCATGTCGTTGGCCGGGAACATGATTCCGGTGTCGATGACGATAGCATCGCTGCCATATTCAAAGACCGTCATGTTCTTGCCCACTTCCCCCAGACCTCCCAGGGGAACAATACGCAATCTTGGTTTAGCCATAAGCCATTCACGCCTGGCGTGCTGTTTCACGCCAGGCTTCTCTCCTTTTCTTTACACTTACTGTAATACAATCACAAACACACAATCAATCGCCTGAATGCAGACGAGCAATAGTCAGAGTTGAGGGGAACCGTCCCCAGTTACCGCACAGTATACCACAATACGCAAAATGCCTAGTTGTCCGCAAGACCGGCCAGCGGCAGGGATGGCGGCTGCTGCGCCAGCTTCTCCAGAGTCTTCACCCATTTGGCGGCATCGGCCTTGCGCCTGTCGTTGTGCTGCACAAACAGCGCGTGCGCCTGCTGCATCACGCGCAGCGCGATACTGTGTTCACCCTTGCGGTGATGCACAATCGCCAGTTGGTACTGCGTTTCGGCACGCTTGGGGTCGGCGCGGAAGGCTTCGGTAAAGTGTTTTTGTGCCGCGTCCCACGCTTTGCGGTTTGCCGCGAGCATTCCCAGCCCGTAATGCGCCAGCATTTCATACGGGTACAGTTTCAGCGCCTGGTTGAAGTCCGGTTCCGCATCGGTATCCAGGCCATCTTCCAGCTTAATGAGTCCGCGCGCCGCGAAATATTCAGAATTCCCCGGCAGCAGTTCAATTGCGGCATTAAGATTGACGATGGCTGTGGTCAGGTCGCGCTTACCATACGCTTCCAACGCTTTCCTGTAATACGCATCGGCTTCAAGCCGCGAAAGTCCTAATCGAGCCGTAATACGCGCCATGTTTGCCACGCTGATTCTGAGCCATTGAATGTAGTATACTACATCCACGTTGATTGTACGTTAGAACAGGCACTGCCGCCCATGTGGCCATGCGAAGCGCTGCCGCATGTGGGCTGCCGCAGCGCTTTAGCCGAACAGGACTTTCATATGAATTTTGATTTGAACGAAGAACAGCGGTTATTTCAGCGCGTCGTGCGCGATTTCTGCGAGGCCGAGCTTAAACCCTATGCCGCGGAGGTCGATGAAACGGGCGAACTTCGTTGGGCCGCCATCCGCAAAATGCGCGATCTCGGCCTGCTTGGGTTACAGGTGCCAGAAGCATATGACGGCGCTGAACTGGATACCATCAGCGCGTCGATTGCCGTTGAGGAACTGGGGCGGGTGTGCGGCTCCACCGCGCTCTCGGTTTCGGCGCACAACGGCCTGTGCTGCGGCCCCATTGTCAACTGGGGCACGCCGGAACAGAAGGCGCGCTTCTTGCCCATGCTGATGGACGGCGAACATCTTGGCTCGCTGGCGCTCACCGAACCCCAGGCTGGCAGCGACCTGCTTAACGGTGCCCAGACCTACGCGCTGCGCGACGGCGACGAATGGGTCATCAACGGCCACAAGGCATGGATCACCAACCCCAAACACGCGCCCGTCATCGTCTCGCTCGTGCGTACTGACCGCGACGCCGGTTCAAAAGGGTTCAGCCATATCCTGGTCGAAACAGATCGCCCAGGGCTGACGATCCACACGCCAGAGAAGAAGATGGGGCTGAAGGGTTCGCCCACCCAGATGATTACCTACGAGGATGTGCGCGTGCCGGTTTCCAATACCCTGGGGCCAGAAGGGCGCGGTTTCCCACAAACCATGCAAACGCTGGACTCTGGCCGCATCAGCATCGGTGCGCTGAGTGTGGGGCTGGCCCAGGGCGCGTTTGAAGAGATGGTGCGCTATGCGCAGGAGCGCCACGCTTTCGGCGAACCTATCGCCAACAAACAGGCGATTCAGTGGATGATTGCCGACGCGGCTGTAGAGATCGAAGCGGCGCGCACGCTGGTCTATAAAGCCGCCTGGACCAAAGACCAGGGCCGGGATTACACCCGCATCGCCGCCATCGCCAAGCTGAAGGCCAGCGAAGTCGCAGAAAAAGTGTGCCACGACGCCATCCAGATTCACGGCAGCTATGGCTACAGCCGCGAGTATCCCGTGGAGCGCATGTACCGCGACCAGCGTCTCATGACCATTGGCGAAGGGACGAGCGAGATTCAGCGCATTGTCATCGCGCGGCGGGTGCTTCAGGAGTTTGCCGACCGCATGCCGTCACTGGCCTGAACCCCACGCTGCCGCCCACACGCGCAGGTTATCGAATTCCACCTGAATAGATTCCCCGCGCGGCGCGACGAACGCTGCCCCGGCAAACCCCCGCTGGTAGCGGTCGTCGCGCGTTTGCGCCACAAACTCGCCGTTAACGTAGAAGGCGAGATAGTCGCCCACACACACCGCCCGCAGCCTGTTCTGTGCCTGGCCCTGCCGAATCGCGCTGTGACGTTCCCACGCCACCAGGTCTTCGACCGCGTCGCCGCGCCCGCGCCGGATCGTGTAGGTACCGTCGCCGCCGATGAGAAAATAGTAACCGTCGCCATTGTTGCCGGTGTTGGCGCGGCACACCAGCCCATACCCGTTACCGCTGCCTGCGCTCAGCAGTTCGGCGTCCACTTCCAGCACCGCGTCGGTGTGGGCTTCGGCGTTGATCCCCCACACATAAGCCCCGCCTGCCGCCTCGCCGCGATACACGCCATCCTCCACGTTAAGATACACGCCAGCGGCATCATACGTCTTCCAACCGTACCCCTGGCTGAAATCCTCCTCCAGCAGCAGCGCCCCCAGCGTATAGGTTTCGGGCAGAGGCGCTGGCGCACACGCTGCCAGGCAACTGCCTGCCAGCACCGTCAGGGTGAGCGCTATAAGTAATCTGAGCACAAATTCACCTTTCTGAGTCTTTGTTGTGAGTGGGTCGCTCTCTATATTGCCGATGCCCCACTTGGGTGTATAATCGTTCAAAACGTGATAGTGACCCTGTAAGGAATTTCAAGATGATTGAGGTTATCATTGATAGCATCCGCGTTAGTTTGATGTCTCAGCATCGGGTGGTTGTTCTTAAGGATATGCATTCTGAGCGGTACTTACCGATCTGGATCGGGCCATTCGAGGCAGACGCCATCACCGTGGAGCTGCAGGAGATGCCGCAGCAGCGCCCCTTCACGCACGACCTGATCAAGTCAGTCATCCGTGAATTGGGTGGGCGGGTTGTTCACGTTTTAATCAATGACCTGCGTAACGATGTATTTTACGCCCGGCTCGTCGTGGAAATCAACGGTAAACAGATCGAAATTGACTCACGCCCCAGCGACGCAATCGCCGTTGCCGTGCGTGTAAAGGCCCCAATCTTCGTGTCGGAAACCGTGATGGAAAAAGCCGGCATTGAACCCGATGAAGACGTGGAAAACGAAGTGACAGCGCGCGACGAAGAAACCAGCGCCCTCACCGGTGGCAAAGAACGGGAAGACGAAACCCGCCTCAGCGCCTTTGCCGACTTTGTGAATTCGCTGGATCTGGATGATTTTGAAGACGAAGATAAGTAGGTTCCGTTGCTATTCCCGCATGCCATGTGTGAATCACGTACCAACATTAACAGACCCTAGTTAACAGTCCTGTGGGCGTTTTCTGCCCGGTTGTAAGCCTTAAAACGGTGCGGATAACGCGCCGTTTTACGTCTCTCACGCTGTCCAGCACGCTGCCCGTCCGGTTTCTGCCAGGCGGCAGGCCCATGCATCAACACCTGAAATCATATCTAAGAAGTAAAATCCATGACCGAACAACCACGCGCGCTGCCCGGTAATCTCGATCTGGCACCCTACAGCGAAGAGGCAGAAGAAGCCGTCCTCGGCGCGGTACTCGTTAACCCTGAAGCGTTCCTCACAGTAACGGCGTTTTTGAAACACGACGATTTCTATATTCTGCGCCATAGTTACATCTGGCAGGCGTTCGCGCGCCTGGCAGAGCGCGACGAAGCCGTGGACCTGCTGACGGTGGCCGAAGAGCTGCGTAACATGAAGTGGCTGGGGGATGTGGGTGGCGAGGCGTACCTGCTGCACCTGGTCAACAGCACACCCACATCCATTCACGCAGAGTTCTATGGCCGCATTGTGGAGCGCGCCGCTATCCGCCGCCGCCTGCTGAAGGCCGCGGACGAGATCAAAGCGCTGGCCGTCAACGAGCAGCTCGATATCGAGCGCGTGGTGACCGATGCCGAACTGCGCCTGTTCAACGTGACCGACCGCCAGCTTAAGCGCGAATTTGTCTCGTTGCAGGATGCGGTCAGCGACTACTGGAGCCAGATCGAGTATCTGCTTAATCACCCGGATGTTCCGTTGGGTGTGCCCAGCGGCTTCAAAGACCTGGACGAACTGCTGGGTGGATTCCAGCGCTCTGACCTTGTCATTTTCGCCGGTCGTCCGGGGATGGGCAAAACCAGCTTCCTGCTGTCTACAGCCGTCAACTCGGCACGGTTGGGGGCGCGCGTGGCCATCTTCACGATGGAGATGGGCGCAGACCAGCTTGTACAGCGCATGATGTCGATGGAAACGGGCATCAACATGCAGCAGCTTCGCCTGGGCCGCCTGAACGCCCAGGAGTATTCGCGCTTTGTGGAGGCGGCGGGGCGCATCAGCCGTTACCCGATCTTCATTGACGATACCCCCGCCCTGAACCCCACCCAGATGCGCACCAAATGCCGCCGCCTGCAGCACGAACACGGCATCGACATGATTATCCTCGATTATCTGCAATTGATGAATTCCGGCGGCTCCTACGAGAACAACCGTGTGCAGGAAGTCAGCTACATCAGCCGTGCCCTTAAGGAACTGGCGCGCGAACTTAACGCGCCCATCATCTCTGCCGCGCAGTTATCGCGTTCGGTGGAGCAGCGCCAGGATAAGCGTCCACTGTTATCTGATCTGCGTGAGTCAGGGTGTGTTGCAGGGGAGTCGCTGGTGTACCTGCCAGATGAAGGCCGCAGCGTGCCCATCCGCAGCCTGGTGGGGCGCACAGGTTTCCGCGTGCTTAGCCTGAACCTGTCCACATGGCAGATGCAGCCCGGCACGGTGACGCACGCTTTTGCGACCGGTGTGAAGCCCGTCTACCGGCTCAGCACGGGCGCGGGGCACACCATCCGCGCCACCGCCAACCACAAATTCCTGACGCTGTGCGGCTGGCGGCGGCTGGATGAACTGACACCGCTGGATGTCATCGCCGCGCCGCACACGCTGCCAGAAACAGCCATCCAGCCACAACAGCATGCCGCGCCAGCCACAACGCCCGCCGTGCCCTGGTCGCCTAACCGTACTGCTGAAGCGGCAGGGGCCTGGGCCGGGCACGCCGTGTTCTGGGATCGCATCGCCGGTATTGTGCGCGACGGCGAGACCGAGGTGTATGACCTGACCGTGGAACACCACCACAATTTTGTTTGCCAGCAGTGTGTGGTCCACAACTCCATCGAACAGGACTCCGATGTGGTGATGTTCCTTTACCGTGAGTCAGTCTATAACGAGGCCACGGAATTCCCAAATCAGGCAGATATCATTGTGTCTAAGCATCGCAATGGCCCCACCGGCACGATTTCCCTCTATTTTGACCGCACGCTGACCAAATTCATGGATGCTGCCGTGCGCCGCGTTGACCTGGGAGATTTGTAACCATGCAGAAGTTTCATGGCTTTCCGCCCAAAACCAGCCGTACTGTGGGTTTGCCTATCGAGGTCTTTACCGACCTGCTGCCGCTGATTGACGACGTGGCAGAAATGCGCCTCACCCTCTACACCCTGTGGGCGTTGCAGCAGAAGGATGGCGACATGCGCTACCTGCGCCGAGGTGATTTTTCTGGCGTGACGGCGGTCATGCACGGCCTGACCGAGGCAGAAATTGATGCCGCCCTGGCGCGCGCGCTGGAACGCGAAACGCTGCTGGCTGCGGAGGTGGTCATTCACGGGCAGGCCGAAACGCTGTACTTCGCCAACTCCATGATGGGGCGGGCGGCGCTGCGCCAGATCAATACGGGCAGGTGGCGCGCGGGCGATGCGGCGAACCCGGTGGAGATTCTGCCGGAACGCCCCACCATCTACCGGTTATATGAAGAAAACCTCGGCCAGCTCACACCGCTGATTGCCGATGATCTTAAAGACTTAGAGCAGGAATACTCCACCGAATGGCTGGCAGAGGCCATCCAACTGAGTGTGGAATCCGGCAAACGCAGCCTGCGTTATGTGAAGGGCATTCTGAAACGTTGGAAAGAGGAAGGGCGATCCCGTGAAATCTCCACAGGACATACTCAAAACGATGGTAAGCGGTTCGTCTCAGGGAAGTTTGCCGACTTCATCGAGCATTGAGCATGATGACGGCCTGTGCGCCCTGTGCGGGAAAACATCCATCTGCGAGGGGCGCGGCGTTGTGCGCTATGATCTGCCATATACCGACCCGCGTTTTGGCAAACTGTTTCGCTGCCCAAATAATCCGGTAGAGCGCGACGAAGAACGCCGTGCCCGCATGCTTAAGGCCAGCAACCTCAGCGCGCTGGCAGACAAACGCTTCGATAACTTCCAGGTGGATATCCACGAGGGGGCACAGCGGCAGTCGCTGGCGCTGGCGCTGGATAACGCGCAGCGCTTCGTGCGCGAGCCGCGCGGATGGCTGCTGCTGGAAGGCACGTATGGCAGCGGCAAAACGCATCTGGCCGCCGCCATCGGCAGTGCGCGCCTGGCGCAGGGCGATAGTGTGCTGTTCATCACCTCGCCGGATCTGCTGGATCATCTGCGCGCAGCCTATGCCCCCAACTCCGAAATCAGCTACGACGAGACCTTCGACCGGGTGCGCAATGCCGACCTGTTGATTCTCGATGATTTGGGCGTGGAGAAACCCAGCCCCTGGGCGCAGGAGAAGCTGTTTCAACTGCTCAACCACCGCTATGTTTACCAACTGGCGACCGTTATCACCACCAATGCGGATATTGACCGGCTCGATGCCCGCGTTCGCAGCCGCCTGCTGGATACACTCCACACCACGCGCTGCACCATCACCGCGCCAGATTACCGCTCGTTTACCCAGAACGAGCGCTACCAGATCAATTCGATGCTGCCGATCTATGCCGAGATGCAGTTTGACGGGTTCGAGGTCACGGGGGGGGCTACCACCGCCGACGAGCGCGCCAACCTCACGAAGGCGCTGGAAATTTGCAGTGTGTATGCGCTGCGCGTGCTGCCGCCCTGGCTGGTCCTGAATGGCGGCGCGGGGACGGGCAAAACGCATCTGGCAGCCGCCATTGCCAACCAGTGGAAAGATCGCGGCGAAGACGTGATGTTCATCACCGTATCTGACCTCATGGACTATCTGCGCACCGCCTATGGCCCGGAAGCCAACAGTTCGTTTGACCAGCGCTTTACCAAAGTGCGCAGTGTGCCTATGCTGGTGCTGGACGATTTCGGGTCAGAAAATCCCAGCGCATGGTCGCGCGAGAAACTCTTTCAGATCATGGAGTACCGCTATATCACCCGCCTGCCCACCGTCATTACGACCGGGCGTGTGCTGGATTCGTTTGATGAGCGCATTCAGGTGCGCATTTTTGACCGGCGTGTGTCGCGGACGTGTGCCATCACCGCGCGCAGTTATGTGGCGCGAACAATGTCGCGTTAAGCTTATGTTTCCGCTTGCTCTCAGTACGTATGAACGCAAACACCGCCATGCCGTCCTCAACCTGCTCGCCGTCAGCTATCAGGTGCATACGCATCTGGATTGGTATGCCACCGATGAATGGCTGGACTACGAAGCAGCGCCGCTGCGGCTGGCCTGGAAAGATGACCGCCTCATTGGGGTGATGGGGGCATCTGTTCCCCTGAACCGTTCAAGCTGGCTGCGCATCGTCGCCCTGCACGACGATGCGCCGGGCGAACGTGTCATCACCGCGCTGTGGAGTGCGCTTTCCCGCGAACTGCTCAGCCGCGATGTTGATGTGGTGGCGCTGCTAGTGATGAATGACTGGCTGGCGGATTTTCTGCCGATTTTCGCGATGCAGCGTGCCGAAACGATCATCACGCTGCGGCGGCGTGCCGGCGATGTGCCGGAAACACCCCCGCTTACGCTTGACATTCGGGCCGCCGAACACGAAGACTACCCAGAGATGACCGCTGTGGATCAGGCCGCGTTTGCGCCGCCCTGGCAGCTTTCGCTGGCAGACCTGCGCAGCGCCGCGCGTACTGCCGCCATCTGTACAACGGCCCGCCTGGGAGACAGCATCATCGGCTACCAGCTTAGCACCCGGCACCGCGAAACCGGGCATCTGGCGCGGTTGGCGGTGCTGCCGCAATGCCAGGGGCAGGGGGTGGGGGGAATGCTGGTGGGCCATATGATTCGCGCCTTCGAGGGACGCGGGGTGAATGCCGTCACCGTCAACACCCAGCTTAGCAACACGCAGTCCCAGCGGGTCTATACACGTTATGGCTTCTACCGCAACGGCTACGACATGCCCGTGTGGATGACGCGCCTCTGATTCATCCCATACATTTCATGTGTCATTCGGGTGTAGTACTTGATTCAAAAAGAGAAAAGCGATATGATAAATTGCCTATCTTTATTTGATTACTGTTCCCATTGAGCTGAAGTGACTATGGACAAATACATTGCTATACGCAAGCAATCCCGTCTGAAGGATGTTCCGGAACTGCAATCTGCACCCATAGAACGGAAACTCGAGGCCCTGGTTGCACGGGCCCAGAACTCTGACCGTGCAGACAAACTTGAAAGCAGCGGATTTAGGCAGATTCCACCACCAAACGAGAACGGCGCGGAGTTTGAACCACTTCCGCATGACACAGCCGCATTTACCCGATTGGGTTTTGTAGGAGCGTATATTGTCAGCGTTCCTGACCAAACCTCGCACCAACAGGCGAAATCCTTGCTCGGCGAGGATTATTGGCTGATTCCAGACGCTCCCCTGAGTCTTCCACCCAGGGTTTACCCGGAACCATTGCGCAAACCTAATCCTGACCAAACTTCCAGATCTCTTATTCCACGCGGTGTCAGTGGTGTTGCAGATGCGTGGCATGCGGGTGTCAAGGGAAAAGGGGTAATTGTTGGCGTGTTGGACTCCGGTTGTGATGCTGACCACGATGAGTTCAAGCATTATAGTGACGGCATCGAATTCGTGACGATTGATGGGTCTTCACATGAACTTCTGCGGCGGAATACCCGTGCATCGGATCGCGAGGGGCACGGCACGCATGTGTGCGGAATCATCGCCGGTCACAAGGTAGGCATTGCCCCTGAGGTTGAACTTAGAGTGGCCGCAGCCCTTGGTGGGGATAACGCGGGACGCACAACTATTGAGCGGGTGACTGTGGGACTCGAGTGGTTGCTGTCAACCTATGGGAATTCGGCCAATCGCAACAAACCCATGATTGTGAACCTCTCGTTCGGCTTTCTAGCAGAGCAGATAGAAAGATTGGGTGCAGACAACATCAGCAGGTTCAAGCAACTTTTTGAGAATCTTCTTCATGATTACGAAGTGCTTTCTGTGGCCGCGATTGGCAATGCACCTACACACCTTGACAGGAACGATATTCGCGCGCCGGGATATCTCAGCGATGTGCTTTCAGTGGGTGCTGTGGATTTTGACCTGAACCACGCGTACTTTTCCGCCTATGGCAAATCTCCTGATAGTGAGGTGTTGCAACCGGATCTGGTCGGATTTGGTTCCAATATCTATTCCAGCAGCATGCGAGACAAACAAGGGCGTAGTGTGTATGCGGACAATAGCGGTACCAGCATGGCTGCCTCCTATGTGACCGGGATTGCGGCACTTTACGCATCTGCAAATTCAGCGCTGCGGGGAATAAGACTTCGTGATAAACTCTTAGAAACGGCGTTAGAACTTTCTGCTGAACGCGAAAAGGTTGGCAGAGGTCTTGCGCGTTATGTGACAAGCAAGGTATGAGGCCAGCTATATGGACCGCAGGAAATATGAAAAAACTGAACATGTGCGGGTTGCAGTGCAGTTCAAACGACCACACCGTTCCGAGCTGCCTACCGAAAGCGGCGCTGCACGTTACCAACGCGTTACAGGACTTGCTCGCCATAGCCGTGATGCATTTTTGCGTTGGCTGAAGGATCAGCGCGTGAACTACTGGCGCATGACCCCTGCAGACGCGTTCAGTACCGTTTTCATTGATGTGGAGGCTCAGGACGTTGCACGTTTGCGCCAGCACGAGAACGTGGAACGTGTTAGTCTTGAAACATCCCTGGAAGTTGAACTTCTGAATGAGTCTGACGACTTGCTGTCTTAAGCGCCAATTAACCGTGAAGACCAGTGAAGGGGCGAAGTAGCTCGGCAGGGAGCGCATGTCTTTTGCGTGGGAGTGGGGTCGCCACGCGACACACGCAGACGAGTTTCGTTCTTGTCCCGCTGTGCGCTATAGTTATGGCGTGTTCGATCAATTGTTGAGGAGTGACCCCCGATGGACTCTCAGATTTTCGAGATCAAGAATTACATGGTGATCTGGCGGCAGTCAGAAACGCGATTTCCAGGGACTGCAAATCAAAATTCGCGGCATCGTGCGCTGCGGCGGCGATGAATACGCGATGGATGTGATGTTCCTCGCGCCAGACAGCCCCTTCCCGACACCGCTCTTCGATGTCGCCAACAAGAAGGGGTACATGTTCATGCCTATCGCAGATATCGCCGCGTTTGTCGATACGCTGCGCAACGAAAAACCGATCTTTGGGCACCTGCGCGGCGATAAGCCGGAATGGATGAGCGTCACCACCACCCAGGAGCCGGTCGGCGAGGGTGAAACAGGGCAGGCTTAAGCCCGCTCTCGCCGCCCCCGCAGGCGCTGCTTTCTCATTGCGCATTCGCCACCCACTCGAAGTGCCTTTAGTCTCTCATGCAATGACCCTAATCTCTGTCGTGTTCAATCAGATCATCACGCAAACCATGATGACAGGGTTTGACACGCAGAAAGGTTAGGGTCATGACGAGAACGGTTGTTGCACTTTTCGGCTCCATAGACATTGCGCTGGATGTGGTAGAAGACCTGGCAGAGGCCGGGCTTCCCAGCCAGAGTATCAGTTTTGCGGCCAATGAGCCCGGGGAAACCTATTCGCCCTGTCTTACGGGCAGCGACAACGCCCAACTGCGCATCTGCCCGATGCCGCCATCTTTCCCGTGACCGTGCGCAAAATCCGCTTGCATCACCGGCAGCACTCCCATGCGGATGACCGCAACGCGCACGGTGGCACGGTGCAGCGCGACGGCTTCACACGTCCCACACAAACCTTGCAGGTACGGGCCTACAGCTCGTACAGCTCAACCAGCACACCGCCGGTGCTCTTGGGATGGATGAATGCATAGCGGATGCCATCGTCGCGCACGCGTGGCGCTTCGTTAATGAGGCTAATCCCCTGCGCTTTCAGATGCTCCAGGCTGGCCTGAATGTCCTGAACCTCTACGCACACATGATGCAGGCCGCCGCCAGTTTTGGCGAGGTATTTGGCGACGCCGCTGTCTTCGCTGGTAGGGGCCAGCAGCTCAATTTCTGTGTCTCCCACCGGAAGGAACGCGATGTTAACGCCTTCGTTCGGGTTGGCTTCGGTGCGCTGTAGTTCCAGGCCCAGGCCGTCGCGCCAGAAACTGAGCGCGGTATCGACATCCTGGACGACGACTGCGATATGATTTACACGGACTGGCGATGATCCCATTGGAGTTCCCTTTGTCACAACCGGGCATGAACGTGGTCATTCTTGTGCAGAGTGTGCCACCGAACCCGCGCAGATGCAAGTGACCCCGCCACAGCGCAGCAGCAGTGGGCCGCTGTGGTGGTAATCCGGTGGTGAGCTTCAGGCCGTTCGCGTGTATACTCTAGTAAACTCAACGGTCCGCAGTCGGGAAGTCATCCAATGGATTTGATAATCGAGACAAAAGATCTGGTCAAGAAATTCGGCAGTTTCACCGCCGTCGATGGCCTTTCGCTGGAAGTCCCTGCCAGCTCAATCTACGGGTTCGTGGGCCCTAACGGTGCGGGCAAGACCACCACCATGCGGATGCTCACCACGCTTACGCGTCCCACCCAGGGTAACGCCTGGGTTGCCGGGCATTCGGTCATGGAAGACCGCCGCGCCGTGCGCCGCGTGATCGGCTATATGCCGCATGAGTTTGGGGTGTATGACGACCTGCGCGTGTGGGAATACCTGGATTTCTTCGCCGCCTGCTACGATATTGCGGAGAACGAGCGCAAACGCCTGGTGGGGGATCTGCTCGAACTGGTGAACCTCACGCACCGCCGCGACGACATGGTCGATAAGCTGAGCACCGGCATGAAGCAGCGGCTGTCGCTCGCCAGGACTCTCGCGCACGATCCCTCGGTGCTGATTCTGGATGAACCCGCCTCTGGCCTCGACCCTGCGGCGCGCATCGAGATTCGTGAGCTGATGCTGGCGCTGGCTGGCATGGGCAAAACAATCTTCTTCTCTACCCACATTCTGCCAGACGTGGAAAACATCTGCACCCACATCGGAATCATCGAAGCCGGGAAGATGGTGATGCAGGGCAGCATGCAGGAGATGAAGGCGCAGTTCCAGCCCCACCGCGAAATCGTGGTGACGGTTAAGGACAACGATACCGCCGAACAGGTGAAGGCGCTCATCGCCGTGATGCCGGAAGTGCTTAACGTGGCAGTGATCGAACCGAAGGGCGGGCGTTCGCGGGTGCGCATCGACTTCACAGGCGATGATGACGGTGTGGCCGCCATCAACCAGCGCCTCAACAACAGCGCTGTCGCCATCCTGGGCTTTACCGAAGAGGTCAAAGACCTGGAATCCGTCTTCATGAAAGTTACCAAAGGTATTGTCAGCTAATGCAGCAGCAACCAGCCCTTTCACAGGATCCGGGTGAGGCGTTAACGCCGCGCGAAGCCCGGCTTGAACTGTCGGCGCGCGGGATGCGCCTGGGCGGCATCGCCAACGCAGTGCTTGCGCTGCTCGTGATCCTGGCGGTTGTCGCAGCCGCCATCTTCTCGCTTGGCGATATCGTCTCTGCCGTGCGCGCCGTGACCCTGTTCCGCTTTGGTGGGACAGACGATTTCGCGGTGCTGAGCGTGATTCTGCTGCTGCTGGTCAACACCAGCCTGCTGCTGGTGACGATGGTCGGTGTGCTGGCCCAGGAAGTGTGGTCGGCGCTGCTGGCGGCGCTGGGGGTCCTTGGGAACGCGGCGGCGGTGCTGCTGCTGGGATTTCTTCCCGGAATCCTCACCATTGCCGTCATCGTGTGGGCCATCGTCGTCATCGCCAAAGACCTGGGCGCGCTGCACACCAACCCGGTCATGCTCAAAGAGCTGCGCGAACGCATGCGCGGCGCGCGCGCCTTTGCAGTGCTCACCGTCTACCTGGGGCTGATGAGCACCTTTATTGTGCTGCTCTACCTGCTCTACTCCCCGTTTAACCGCGGCGCGGTGACCTCGGTCACCGGGGATCTGGGGCGCACGCTGTTCGTTGGGCTGATCGGCCTGGAAATGATGCTCATCGTCTTCATCGCGCCAGCTTTCACGGCTGGGGCTGTGACGGGTGAACGCGAACGCAAGACGTTCGACCTGCTCCAGATCACGCTGCTGCCGCGCCCGTCCTTCATCATCGGCAAGCTGGAATCCTCGCTCAGTTACATCTTCCTGCTGCTGCTGGCGGCCATCCCGCTGCAGAGCATCGCGTTTCTGTTTGGGGGCGTCACCGAGGCGGAGCTGCTGCTGGCGTTTGGCGTGCTGCTGGTGACGGCCATCACGCTGGGCACGCTCGGCCTGTTCTTCTCGACGGTGGCCGACCGCACCATTACCGCCAGCGTCCGCGCCTATACTTTCGCGTTTGGTATCCTGTTTGGGGTGCCCATTTTCACCGGTCCGCTGCTGGGCATATTCAATAACGCGATTGCCGGCATCGGGTCGGGGTTCAGCGGTGCGCCGGTCATCGAGGCGGCGCTGATGTATGTCGGCGCGTTTCTGACAAGCATCAACCCCATTACGACGCTGGTCGCTTCGCAGCAGCTCGTCATTGACCGCAACGTGCTCGGTTTCTGGTCGGCCACGCTCAACAGCAGCGGCACGCAGATCCCGATGGTGTCGCCCTGGATCAGCTTCACGATCCTCTACCTGGTCATTTCTGCCGTGCTTATCACGCTGGCGGTTCGCCGCATGCGCAGTATCGAGTTCTAGAGTTCAGGATAACATGTGCCTATGGCAACACAAACACGCCCGAATTTTACAGGCATTGTCTCTGGGTGGGATCGCCGCCGCCGCGCGCGCCTTACGCTGATCTGGCTGCCGCGTGTGCTGCTGCCGGGCTTGCTGGCCGGGATTGCGGCGGCGGTCGCCTCGCGGGTGTACCCCAGCCTGGGCAACACCGATGTGCTGCTGCTGACCAGCGCTGCGCTCGCGGCTGCGCTGGTGATGTTGTTGGGGTTCGCCTGGCTGCGCCCCCGCTCCCCGCTGGAAGTGGCGAGGCGTTTTGACGTGCAGCTCGGTCTCAAGGAGCGCGTTTCGACTGCGCTGGAACTGATCGAAGGGCGCATTCACGCACCCCAGGCGCTGGAGGATTATCAGCTTCAGGACGCGTGGGCGGTGGCCAGCGGCGTGGATATTCGCCACACGCTGCCGTTTGTCGTCCACTGGCGCGAATGGGGCGCAGTGGTGGCGATGTCGGTTGTGCTGGTGCTGCTGCTCGTGCTCATCCCGCCTGCCCTCGCCGCAGACAGCCCGGCGGCGCGCCAGGCATCTGCCGTCGCAGATGCCGGTGAAACCGTAGAAGATATCGTGGCAGACGCGGCGACCGATACCGCGCTGACCGAAGAGGAGCGCCAGCAGCTCCTGGAAGCGCTGGAAGCCAACCTGGAAACGCTGCGCGATGAACAGGTGACGCCCGAAGAAGCATTCGCCACACTGGACGACATCGAAGCCACGCTCCAGGAACAGGCCGACACGCTGGAGCAGCGCGCGCAGCAGCAGCAGGAAGCGCTCAACGCTGCTCAGGAGGCGCTTTCTCAGCCACAGCAGCAGTCAGCGCCTGTCGCAGAGGGTGAAGGCGACCAGCCGCAAACGCAGGACGCGCCCTCTGCTGCTCAGTCGCTTGCAGACCAATTGAACAGCATGACCCCGGAAGAACAGCAGCAGACCGCTGACGCCCTCGACCAGGCCGCCGACGCGCTCGATCAGACCAATCCTGCCGCCGCCGAAGCGCTGCGCGAGGCCGCCGAAGCGCTGCGCAACGGCGATACCCAGGCCGCGCAGCAGGCGCTTCAGGAAGCGTCCCAGGCGATGGCCGAACAGCAGGCAGAGGCCGCACAAACGCAGCAGTCCGCCGCAGAGATGCGCGAGAATGCGCAGCAGGCCCAGCAGTCCGCCTCAGAAATCGCATCTGCCGCGCAGCAGCAGGGCGAACGCGGCCAGCAAGGACAGCAGTCAGAGGCCGGGCAGCAGGGCGAGCAAGGCCAGCAGGGCGAGCAAAGCCAGCAGGGACAGCAGGGACAGCAAGGCCAGGAGGGCGAACAGGGACAGTCCAGCCAGCCGGGTCAGGCCGGCGCACCGGATGGCCAGTCCCCCGGCCAGCAGGGCCAGGAGGGTGAGCAGGGCGGGCAGTCCAGCCAGTCGCAGTCGGGACAATCCCAGGAAGGCACCGGCGATAGCGCCAGCGGCGCGGGGGACAGCCCAGGCGATCTGAGCCGGGATACCAGCGGCAGCCAGGCGGATGATGGCCAGCAGTCCAGCGGTAATGACCCTGACGGCAGCGGCGAAAGCCCGTATGAATCGATCTTCGCGCCGCGCACCATCGAGGGCGGCGATGGCGGAGACATCCGCTTGAACGCTGACCAGAGCGAGGTGCCTGTTGGCGAGGGAGAATTCTCAGAGAATCCGAGCGGCCAATCTGTGGTGCCCTATAACGAGGTCTACAGCGATTATGCAGAGAGCGCCAACCGCGCGCTGGATACGGATTACATCCCGCTTGGCCTGCGCGACGTGATCCGCGACTACTTCAGCGCGCTCGATCCAGCAGGGGATTGATTGCCCAGCCGGGCTGCGCGGGATGCGGTGTGCCATAACCCGCTTTTCTGGTACAGGCAGCAGTTATCAATCATGCCGGGGTGCAGGGGGGTTGCTCCCTGGCCAGGGTCCTAGGGGCAGCGCCCCTGGGACCCCCAACCCTGCCCCCGTACTAGCCATCCGACAGGATTTTATCGACCGCATTGGCCAGATCGCGCAGCGTGGCCACGTAATAGACGCCGTTAGACGCAGGCGCATACTGGAGCATATCGCTGTCACCCGTACCCCAACTGGACGGATGTTCCGGGTTGAACCAGATCAGGCGGCGGCTTTTGCGCTGCATGTCCTCGGCAATATCCACGCGCGGATTGTTGTAATTATTGCGCCCGTCCCCCAGGATGATGACCGTCGTCTTGCCCGTCACCAGGCCCATAAAATCGCGGCGGAACGTGTTCAGGCTGTTGCCCAGGTCTGTGCTGTAGTGCCCCGGCGGGTTGTTCGTCAGCACGCGGCTGACTGCCTCGCGCGGTTCGTGCTCCTGGAATTCCATGCTGATGTCGGTCAGGTCATCAATGAAGACATAGCTGTTGGTGCGCGCCACCTGATCCTGAAGTTCGTAGATCATCGTCAGCAGGAATTCGGCGCAGTAGCGCACCGAGGTGCTGATGTCGCAGATCAGTACCAGCGCCGGTTTTACGTGGCGCTTGCGATATTTGATCTCAATCGGCACACCGTGATACTTCATGTTGGCACGAAACGTGCGGCGTGTATCCGGGGTGCCTTCTTTGGCGCGTTTCTGCCGCAGGGATGCCCGGCTGCGCAGGCGTGCCGCCAGCCGCCGGATCTCGTCGCGGATCTGCTCCACTTCTTCCTGTCCCAGGCGTGTGAAAGGAACGTCCATCAGGTCGGGCTTTTCGCGCGGTTCCTGCTCTGCCATACGTTCGGCCAGCGATGTCCCCACATGCTGCGAAATCTGGTCAGAAAGGCCCTGCATGTTTTCCATCATCATCTCGCGCAGTTCTTCCGCCTTTTCGTCGCTCATGCCCATCTGCTTAAGCTGTTCGATGAGCTGCTCGATGGCCTGTTCAAGCTGGCGGATCTGCGCCTGGTTCATCATGCGCCGCTCGAACCACTGGCGCTGGTACATGTCATCGCCACCTTCCAGGCCAGAGCGTTCACCCATCTCGTCAAGCTGCTGCTGGCTGAATGGCCGCCCCTGAAGCATCTGATCCAGCAGGTCTTTAAGCGCCTGCATCTGCCCGGCCAGCGAGCGCAGCGCCTGCTGCAGCATCTGCTGTTCTTCCTGCGTCAGGTTATCCGGGATGTTCTGCATGGGGGGCACGTTCGACCCGAAAAACAGCGGGTAGAAATAATCGAAGATGTTGCGATCGCGTGCTTCTTTCACCAGGGTGCTGCGCAGCATCAGCCGGAAGTAATCCGCATTACCGACGCCCACCGTATCGGTTCCATACATGGCGTCCTGGCTTTCTGCCAGCGAAATGCGAACGCCCGCCGCGCGCAGTGCCCGTATGAACTCTACCATTCGTTTTTGCATCGTGACCTCACCCAGTTCTATTTTTCGTGATCCGCTACCGGCTCACCCTAATCGTAACCCTATTGTGTGCCGCTAGACAACCACCAAATGGGGTAGGGGCAGCGCATCACATCAACTGCTCACAGAGCAGGCAAGGCCGCGCTGTCGCGCTGCGCGCCTGGCGTGGTGGCCACCGCCGCCATGTGACGGCCCGCTTCTCCATGCCGACCGCAGTCCCAGGCGCGATGAATGGTACTGTATGCCACACTTCAGCCCTGCGCCATCCTGCAATGCGGTTACCCTGGTTGGTGCAGGAGGCTGTTCCACATGAACAGCGCGCCCGGTGCGGAATTCGTAACTGGCGCGTGTACTCAATACAATGGATCGTGACACTGCATGAGGAACACGCATGACGGACTGGCAAGCCTATTTTGAAAGCAACCGCGCGAACCTGATCCCGGTCGATTGGTCAGACCGCTACCGCCTGACCCCCGACGAAGTCCGTACCATCCTGTCGTCTGTGCAGCAGTTCCAGCTTGGCGAAAGCTCTGAGGGGCGGCGTATGCTGGCCCAGGCCGCCCAGTATGCGGAGACAAGCGGAGACCATGCCTACCTGCCCGCGCTGCGCCTCTTTGTTCAGGAAGAACAGCGCCACGCTGCCGAGCTGGCACGCTTTCTGCAGCAGCAGTCCCTGCCATGCAAAGAGAAACACTGGGTGGATGACGTGTTTCGCGGCCTGCGCCGTCTCACCACCCTGGAGATGTCCGTTGTGGTGCTGCTGACGGCGGAAGTTATCGCCGTCACCTACTATAAGGCGCTGCAGGACGCCACCCAGTCACCGACCCTGCGCACCATCTGCACGCAGATCCTGCGCGACGAAATCAAACACCTGGAGTTTCAAAGCGAGACGCTGGCGAAAATCCGGCGCGGGAGGGGCGCGCTGGCACAGGCCATTACCCGGCTGCTTCAGCGCGTACTGTTCACCGGGACGCTCGTGATCGTTTGGCACGAACACGGCACCGTCTACCGTGCCGGGGGGTTCCGGCTGCGCAAATTCTGGGCGCGCAACTGGCAGCGCTTCATCCACACTTTCGAACGTTAACCCGACCCTGGCTTGCACCTCACGCACTTCGATCCTGCAACGGTCATCACGCAGGTCTTGCACGCGAGGCTGAATCGCCCTGCGCCACTACAGGTCACGGGCGCTCTGTTAACACACAGATGTCCCTCGGTGTGCTACAATGTGAAGCGGATTCGCGGTCGGATGTTCACGTCTCGTGCTGCGAATAGCGCGCTGTATCCCATGCCTGTTGACGGTTGATAAAATAACCCGGCATGCTGTCGTGGCGAGACGTGCCTCGCCACCACAAAAACCATGTTCGGATTGTGAAGGGTCAACGCTCAGGAGACACAGGGCTTACCGCGCTGTACGGATAGGCGCACAGCAGCGGCAGAGGCTTCTACCGAAAATGGGTAGTACACGTTGGCGGGAATCCACGAGCAGTTGGGCACGGCGTGCCGTGCCCCTGCGCCGCCTTATGGGTTACTGCCTACTGAGTTGCGCCGGGGTGGAGTAGACATCAGGTGAGCGGCATGGGCATCATCATCGGCCTGACCGGGCTGGCAGGCGCAGGAAAAGACACCGTCGCCGAGGCGCTGGAAGATCTGGCGGCGGGTTCCGGGTACAGCGTGCGCACACTGCGGCTCTCCGACGTGCTGCGCGCCGAGCTTCACCAGCGTGACGCAGAGGGCGAAGAGTCGCGCCTGGCGCTCATCACGCTGGGCAATGCGCTGCGCGACCAGTACGGCGAAGGCGTGCTGGCCGAACGCATCCTGGGGGAAATCCACCCGCATGCTGCCCACCTGCACCTGGTTTCTGGTATGCGCACACCCGGTGAAGTGGCGGCGCTGCGCCGCGCCTTTGCGGGACGGTTTGTGCTCATCGGTGTTGAGACGGTGGATGCGCTGCGCACAGCGCGCATCCTCACACGCGCACAGTATCATGAGGACTCGCAGCCTGTGGCGGGCGTGGATCAGGCCGATCAGGACATCGGCATCCACGCGACTTTGGCGCTGGCGGACGTAACCATTCGCAATAACGGCAGCCTGGATGATCTGAAGGCTGTGGTACAATCGTTCTTTTTAGATACGATCACACCTCTGCTGTTAGACGAGTGACAGGACTCATGACGCAACTTATTCTGGGGCTTACAGGCCCCCTCGGATCTGGTAAAGGCACGGTGATCGACATGCTGGCGAAACTGGCGCAGGAGCGCGGTTTCGCGGTGGTGCGGCTTAGTTTATCCGATATGCTGCGGGCGGAACTGCGACAGCGCGGTATTCCGCTGGAACGTCCCAACCTCAAGCGGGTGGGCGATGAACTGCGTGCCGAACGGGGGCCGGGTGCGCTGGCCGCGCTGACGATCCCGGAAATTGACCGTGAAATGGCGGCGCTGCCCGGCATTCGCACGCTGCTGCTGGTGGATGGCATTCGTAATCCTGGCGAGGTGCGCACCCTGCGCGACCGTTACGGCCAACAATTCCGGCTTGTGGGCATCAATGCCGCGCCGGAAAAAATCCTCAACCATCTGCAGGCGCGCCGCCGTGAGGACGAACCGGCGCATGTGCTGGCAGACAGCGAACAGCTCCGCAGCGTGATCGCGGCTGAAATGGGCGGCAGCGCCAGCAGCGAGTTCAGCCATAATGTGGCCGCGTGCCTGGCGATGGCAGACTGGCCGCCCCTCATGAACGACGGCGCGCTGGATGATCTCGAAAACGCGGTCAGAGCGCTGGCCGCCTCTGTGATCTTCCCAATGGTACAGGAGTAGCGGTCTGTGCGCGGTTGGGTAGGCGCGCTGCTGCTGGTGGCGCTGGCGGGGGGGGTGGCAGCGCCGCCGGTTGGCGCGCAGCAGGCCTGCGAAGGGCCAGCGGTGGTTGAGGTGCGCGCGCCGCAATTCCCCGGCGTGATCGTGCTGCGCGACCGTGATGAAGGCGTGCGCGCGCTGCGGGCAGAAGTGGGAACGCCCTACTATGTGGCGTTCCTGGGCAGCAATTTTACGGATGCTGGCGCGCTTTCGCCGGATGGGCGCTTCTTTGCCATGCCCTATGGATCGATTCAGACGGCGGCCACCTCCGACGTGCGCTACAGAGTCAGCGAGATCCGCGTGCAGACCACCGCCCGCGTGCCGCAGATTTACGCCCGCATCCCCTGGGACGCCACCTTTCAGAACCTGGGCCGCCCGGATGACATCCCATCCATCCTGTGGCTGGACAGCGACTCGCTGCTGTTTGAGGCTGGCGCGTTCAGCGACCAGCGCCAGCAGGTCACCCTGCCTGACGGCGAAATCACGGCAAGCGCGCTGTCTACTTACCAGGATCTCGCCCCGGATCTGGCGCGCGGTTTCCGCCGCGTCGATGTCAGGCGCGGGTTGTTTGACGTGCAGACGGGTGACCTGCTGGCCGAGTTTGCGGCGGATGCCCGCGCAGTGTGGATGCCGGATTCGTCGCGGTTTGCGCTCGTCAGCGCAGCCACGCTGACCGTTCATGACCGCGACGGCGCACCGCTCGAACGCCTGACGAGCATCGGCGCAGATTTCCGCCTGTGGAACTTTGCCTGGTCACCCCAGGCGACTGGCAGCGAGGCGCGCTACGTCTTCAGTCTGTACGATCCCTACAGGAACGAAAATTACCTCTACGTGGGGTCTGGCCGCAGCATCACCCCAACCTGCATCCGCCTGGCGAACCAGCACGACGGGCGTACCGAGTCTGGGGTGGTGTGGTCGCCGGATGGCAGCACGCTGGCGCTCGTCGGGTATGACGGCGGCATTTACCTCTACGATTTCGAGACGCTGCGCCGCATTGAAGCTGCTGTGCTGGGCGGGCTTCTGGCATGGCGCGGGGGTTAACGGCCCCCGCGCCGCTGCTCGCACCTGGCTAGGGGGTGGCTTCGGGTGTCGCCTCTGCGGGGGTGTCTGCTTCAGGGGTGATCTCGCCCTCAGGCTGTGCGTCCGGGGTCGCGTCTTCGGTGGCGGTTGGCGTGGTATCGGTCCCGCGTGAACCCGCGAATGCCAGCCGTTCGTCGATGCGCGCATTGATCGCGTCCACCTGCGCCACCACATCCACGCCGTCCACGCGCACGGTGGGGGTGCTCGTCACGCCTTCAGCGTCTGCCTGCGAAACCAGTTCTGCCGCGCGCCCACTGCCCAGGCAGGTGTTATAGGCGTTCAGGTCCAGGCCCAGCGCACTGATTCCGCTGGAGAGCCGGTTGGCAGAGAATGCCTGGTTGCCATAGCGCGTGTGCCAGTCGAACAGCACATCGTGATATTCCCAGAATGCGTTCTGTTCCAGCGCACAGGCCGACGCCTGGGCTGCGCCGCGCGCATTAGGAACCGATCCGGTGAGCGAGATGGGCACAAACGTCAGGTTGATTTCACCGGCGCGCGCCCGTTCTACCAGCGAAGGGTGTGCGGCATCGTGGAAGATGGCACATGCAGAGCAGGAGAAGCTGGAGTATTCTACAACCTGCACCGGCGCATCTGGGTTGCCAAGCATGGGGTAACCGTCCTCGTTAACGGTGGCCGTAATGCCTTCGTAACGGGCTGCCAATCCCTCTGGGATGATGGCTTCGGCGGGCTGATTGGCGAGGATGACCATGATGATGGCGATCACCGCCACCACCACCAGCGCGACGGCGATGGTGAGCTGCTGCTGGCGGCGCTGCTCTGCCTGTTTCTCTTTGCGGCGTTCCAGGGTACGTGAACGCGAGCTTGAGGGCTTTTCAAGGGTGTTTTTCGCTTTGGACATAAAATGGAACTCCTACAAGTAAGCACGGTTGGGACTGCATTGCACCCAAACTATTGCGACCTAGTCTACTGCACGCAGGGAGAATTGTAAATTCGCGGCGTGCCCGCAACCTGCCCGTTTCGTCCCCTGTCACCTGGCGACCGGGTAATCGCGCTGATCGGGGGCTACAGGATCCCGCTGCTGCGCTGGGAAGATCGGTAAGGAAGCTGTAACATGGCTGCCGTTTCAGCGATTACCTGATTTTGTTTTTGCAGCCCGTGCGCATTGCACGTTACTATGAGTGCTATGAGCTTGAAAACAAAACTGAAAAGTGTCCCACGCAGGCAGGAATGGTGAAAAGACGATGACCAACCTCAGGTTGCATATTGTGCATCCCAACGGCGCATCTCAGGTGCGCGTAGAAGTGACAGGTGAAGCCTTCATCCAGCAGTTTATCCGCGCGCTGGTTCCGCGCCTAAGCCTGCCTGAGTTCGGCCCCGATGGCGCGCCTTTGCCCTATTCCCTGTATCTGGCGCGCGGCGGGGCAGAGTACCGTCTTAGCGGCGATCAAACCTTTGCGGCGCAGGCGGTGCAGGCGGGCGATACGCTGTACCTGCGGATGGATGCACATTCCGCAGCAGACCATCACACCGGCGGTTCGGTCGGGGGATAGGGCAGTTTCAGGGTAAACGCGCTGGATGCGCAGCCGCTGCCCCGCGCCTGTTACCTGTCCATGGAAGGGTACGGGCTGCCCGCGCTGCATCACGCTTCGCTGACGGCGCTCAGGCAATCGTAGGGATTGCGTCAGCCCGGCGTCACCCCAAAGCGCGCTCACCTGATACACTAGTAGTCCGGCAAACCAATTTTGTCGGACCGTCATGGGTGTGAACCGTTGGATATCAACCGTCAAAGTACCATTGGCGGGCTACTAGGTGAAGTGATCGAACCAACCAGGAGATGACCGCATGTTACGCCGACTCTTGCTTCTGTGTGCTCTGCTTGTGCTTTCCCTCGCCACCGCCGCGCAGGGGGCACCCGTCCAGATTCAAAAAGCGCTCAGCGATCTGAACACGCGCCTGGGCAGCAGCCTCACCCTCAATGATCTGTACTGGTCCTGGGCGCAGGAAAATTATGAGGACAGCAGCCTGGGCTGCCCCCAGGCCGGGCAAACCTATACCCCTGGGACCATTGTCGGCTACCGTTTCGAATTCACTTACGGGACGACAGTTTACGATTATCGCGTGTCTGCCGACGAGAGCATTGTGATCCTGTGCAGCGAAACCGATACGACGCAGGTCACCCCTGAACCCACAGGCACGCCAGACGCCGCCGCGCTCGCGCGCTCCAACAGCCTGTGCCCCACCCCAACCGGCAGCTTCATCTACCCACGTCAGCGGCTGGCACCCGGCATTCAGGCGCGCGTTGTGCCGGGGCTGCCCAACAACCTGCGCAGCGGCCCGGATCGCGCGAACCCTGTGCTGAGTGAGATCCCCGGCGGCGCGACGTTTGAAGTCATCGACGGGCCGCGCTGCGACAGCAACGGTATCGTGTGGTGGGAAGTCGATTACAACGGGCAGCGCGGTTTCACGGCAGAAGGGGGCGATGGCGAGTACTATGTGGAGCCGCTGCCGGGCGGCCTCGTGAACTATCCTGGCCAGTCGCCTATCGATCTCGCCCGCCTCAGCTTCATCAGCCCGGCAAGCACCTTGCAGGGGAATTTTGCCGCTGACCTGGAATTTACAGACGGTGGGCTGCTGGTGGTTGCAGGCGCGGCAGGTTCTGAGGGCGTTTTCGTCTATGATCTGGCCGCAGCCAGTGCCGCGCCGCGCGTGCTCTCTGGTGTGTCGCTCATGACCGATCTGGACTCGTTCGGCAGCCTCTTGCTGGGCGGCACAGCAGCCAGCGCCGTCGAAATCCACGATGTCGCGCCCACCGCGCAGGTTGTGCTGCGCGCCGTGCTGGAAGGGCACACCGGCGGGGTGGATCAGGTCGCCTTTGCGCCAGACGGCGCTGTGTTCGTCTCGGTTGGCGCGCAGGCCATCACGACCAGCGCCACGCCAGAAACGGACCGCTTCGCCATCATACAGTGGGATCGCGAAACCGTAGCGCAGCGTCTGCCGTACCTGCGCGGTCATACGGCGCGCGTTACAGGGATGGCCTACAGTGCCGATGGAACGCTGTTCACAGTGAGCGAAGACGGGCAACTGCTCCGCTGGGATCTGGCGACAGGCGTGGGCGACCTGCTGCTGACCTCCGGTGACATCGCCATGACCACCCTGGCCGTCAGCCCTGAGGGTACGCTGCTGGCCGTCGGGTTTGAGGACGGCGGGCTGACGTTCCTGGATCCGGCAGACCCCAACACCGCCTACACCGTCGCGGCGCACAGCGGGCCGGTGAACGCCGCCGCCTTCACCCCTGCCGGTGATCTGGTTGCGACGGCGGGCCAGGATGGCGCTGTTGTGGTGTGGAACGCTGGCATTCTCGCCCTCAGCGATCCCGCCGCTGCCCGCTTCGACCTGCCCAGCGCCCACCAGGGTGCCATCCTGGATGTGCGTTTCAGCGCAGAAGGGTCTCTGCTCGGAACCCTGGGTGAGGATAACCGCGTGATCCTGTGGAACCTCTCTGCCGGATAGCCTTTGGCAGCAGGTGTGATGCGCCATGTCGGCAGGGTGCCCGCGCGCTCTGCCGGACTCTTTACACTGTCGCAGCATGTTCTGTAAAATTCTGAGCGTACACGATGCAAGGCAGACCGCATCAAACGGTCCTATCGTTGAACTGGAGTCAGGGGAACGCGCAATGTTATACCAACCCGGAGCACTATCGCTGCGGCGCTGCTGCATCGGTGAATGGGTGAAATCTGCGCTCGAAGTCCTGGTCATCATCTTTCTGATGAACCTGTTCTTCCCGCGCTATTACGTTGATGGCCAGAGCATGGACCCTGGCCTGCACACCGCAGACCGGCTTTTCGCCAGCAGCATTGATGTCCTCATGCACCAGATCCCGCGTGGGGCGGTGGTGGTGCTGTCTTCGCCGCGCGATGGTGCGTCGGTGGTCAAGCGCGTGGTTGGGCTGCCTGGCGAACGGGTAGAGGTGCGGGACGGCGTCGTCACCGTCAACGGCGTCGCGCTCCACGAGCCGTACATCAAGGAAGCGCCGCGCTACGCTGGCATGTGGCAGTTGGGCAGCGACGAGTACTTTGTGCTGGGCGATAACCGCAACCACAGCCTGGACTCGGCAGATTACGGCCCGGTGTCCTTCAGCCACATTCACGGCGTGGTCAAATTTCGCTTCTGGCCGCTCAACCAGCTCAGCACCTTCCCGCTGCCGGAGTACAGCGTAAAAACCCCGTAAGAAACACAGCCCGTCTGAGACTCTGCCGCGCCTCGGCGCGTAAATAGTCTAATGGATCAACCAATTTAGATCCGCCGGATTTTTGTAGGGACAACGCCTGTGTTGTCCTACGATTGTGCGTATTCGTTTTGGTTTGTCCATAAGTTCGAGTCACAACGACACGCGAAGGATTGGAGTGAGGGTTATGTGGGGTTATCGTGGTCACCGGCCTGGCGGCTTCTGGGTCTTTATGCTCATCGGCGCGCTGCTGCTGTTTGGATGGGGCGGATTTCTGTTCAAGATGCTGCTGTGGCTGCTGCCGCTGCTGTTTTTTGTGATGCTGCTGGGGGGTGGACGGCGCGGCTGGCATCATCGCGGCTGGCAGCACTACAAGCATCAATACCGCCACTGGGGTGGCTGGAGCTGCGACGATAATGCCCCTCAGGACGCAGACAAGCGCAAGAACGACGACCTGGAAGACCTGTTTGAAGACGAGAAGCCGAAGCGCGAAGGCGTGGTTTACCTCTAACGGGCGACTAACAGGCCACAACGCGCCAGCGGCGATCCCTGCTCAGCAGGGGCACGGTAAGAACATGCGCGCCCCTGCTGATGCGCCTGCGATGGGTGATCTGCCCGTCCGGTCATGTATGCGCGCGGACGGGTTTAACGGAACAGAACGCGCAGCGGCAGCGTGCCCACCAGGATTTCGTCGTCCTTGCGCACAAGGGCAGGCTGGTACGCTGCCAGCCGTTCCCCGGCCAGGAAGGTGCCGTTGGTGCTGCCCAGATCCGTGAGGAACAGGTGATCGTTCTCGATATGCAAACGGGCATGGGTGCGCGAGACACCGCGATCCACAGCCCCAAACGGCGTAAGATCGATCAGCCGCGTGGGATCCTGCGACCCGCGACCAAGCGTTAACATAAGATCAGACGGAAAGTTCAGGCGTTCAATAATGCCGCGCACAACCACCACCAGTTCACGTTTGTTGCCGAGGGTAGCAGTACCGCCGCCAGGAACAGGGCTTAGGTAGCGGCGGAGTGTTTCCTGGCTGATTTGTTTTGTTTGGTACTGTTGAGACATATGCAACCCTACCTTGACGCGTGTAATTTTGACTTGAGTATACGGTCGTTTTCCTAAAGTTTCCTTAACGCCAAGCCAGCAAGTGGGCTTCACGCATAAACCTGAGTGAAAGCTGTTGTAATACTTCAGCGGCACTTGCCGAAAGCGTAATGCAGGTGTTTGCCTGTTGCCAGTGGCAGGCAGCGGTGGAAGGTGCGAGGCCCTGATTCAGAATCTGTTGCTGAACCGTTTTTATGCTGCCGCAACGACGAATGGCCCGTGCGGCTGCACCCGTGCGGGTGCCCTTACCAGGACATCATCGTCGGCGGGGCTTCCTGATCCGCAGCCACTGGCTTCGTCCAGAAGCGCGCCAGCCAGTCCAGAAGCTCCCGCGTGATGCTCGGCGTAATACGCAGTGCAGACTCAAATCCGTTCGGTGAAAACGCGTAGATGTTGCTGAAAAGCTTGCGCGAAACGCAGATCAGAAAGTCGCTTTCCCACCGCGATGGCCCCCACAGGAAGGCAAGCCCCCCTTCAGGGCGGCGCATTAACTCCAGCCATCGCTTGCGGTCAAGATCACTGAGGTTGCGAAGCGCATAATGAAGTGTGAGCATAGAGCCAAAGGTACAGTTAAGCTGCGTCTCTGCCGTGGTTGAATCCACCGTGATGACCGCGTGGGCTGCGCCATCGCCCGTCACCAGGGTGGCCACCCCGCGCTGTTTGTGCGTCCCCAGATCCCGAAAGCTGATGGTAGACATCACTGGCATCGAGGTATACCGCTGCGACAGCTCCTGTTCGAGGTCTATTTCACCGTTAAAGAACTGCTGCAGGATCCAGGGTGTGGTATCCCGGCCATGCGAGGCCTCAGGTGGCACGGTGATGGGCGTGTTGCCAGACTGTGCGACGACCTCAATAACGCGCTTGATGGTGGAACGCGAAATGGACGACGCACCTTCCGGGCGTGGCGTGTTCGTGTCGTTTGGGGTACTGCCGGATGCTGTGTTTTGACCACTCATGTCTCTGCATTCCTCAACGCAGTCTATTATAATGCGCCTGGTCACAGAAACCAAACAGTTCGTTGGACGATCCACCCACACAAGAACGCACCGGATGTGATGCCGTGCGTGGCCGGTAACGCCGCACGTCTGCACTGCGCGTGAAACGCGCGCTCCCAGTGAAGCGTTCGGGGGGGGCAGCATCGTTTTCCTGAAGTCCCTCTCCTGGCCACGCAGCGGCGGTCGGGAGACAGGCTTCACGGTGAGCGAGAGTTCGCCTCACCGTCGATGGCTACGGAGTCACATGGCCCAGGCAGGCGCTGTGGATGTTTGTGCCTGTTTCAGCGCACAGGGCAGCCAGCAACGCCGGCAGTCCCTGGCTGCGTGTGCCAGGGACCACACAGGGAACATATCCGCCTGCTGCTCAGCCGATGAGCGTTTCGAGCCGGTCAACCATCCGTGCCAGCACCCCGAACGTTGTTTCGACTGCGTCAGGCAGGGTCATATCCACACCGGCATGTTTGAGCGTTTGCAGCGGCGTCAGCGACGATCCCGCGCTCAGCGCTTCCAGGTAGCGTTGTGCTGCGCCAGGCTCGCCCGTCAATACCCGTTCCGCCAGCGCGTGCGCGGCAGAAATGCCAGTCGCATAGGCATACACGTAATAGGCGCTGTAGAGATGCGGGAAGGTGGCCCAGGTGATACCGGTGCGGTCATGATCCACCACCATCTCGCCGCCGTACCCTTCGTTGAACAGATCCACCATCAGATCGTTCATGGATTCAGTGGTCACCGCCTCGCCACGCTCAACACGCTGATGAACTTCCAGTTCAAAGCGTGCCAGCGAAGGCATGATGAAGAAATAGCGGTGGAAGTTGGTCATGGTTTCCTGAATCAGCGTGAGCTGAAAATCCCGGTCGGGGTTGTGTTCCATCAGGTAGGCGCGGGTCATGGCCTGGTTGAAGTTTGAGGCGACCTCGGCCACAAACAGCGTATAGTCCCCATAGATTTGTGGCTGGGTTCGGCGCACCAGGTAGCTGTGCATAGAGTGGCCGAGTTCGTGCGCCAGCGTGCTCATCGCGCCCAGATCGTTGTTGTAGCTCATCATAATGAATGGGTGAGTCGCATACGACCCGTCTGAAAACGCGCCGGAACGCTTGCCCTGGTTGGGATACACATCGATCCAGCGATCCTGCAGGCAGCCGCGCCGCAGCGCGCTCACATAGTCCTCACCCAGGGGGGCCATCCCCGCGCTGATCCACTCCACCGCCTGCTGATAACTGACCTTGGGTGCGTTGGCAGTCAGCGGTGCCCAGATATCATACTCGTGCAGATCGTCCAGGCCCAGCGCCTCGCGGCGAATTCGCCAGTACCTGTGCCACGTGGGCAGGTTTTTCCTGAACGTATCAATCAGGTTGTGGAACACCGCCGGTGGCACATTGTTGGCAAACAGCGAGGCTTCCAGCGTGTTGGGGTAGCGGCGCGCTTTCGCCCGGAAGACATCGGCCTTGTAACTGGTGAGCAGGTTGCTGGACAGCGCAGACCTGTAGGCCAGGTGGCCGTCTGCATAGCTTTCCCAGGCGGTACGCCGCACTTCACGGTCTGCATGGGAAAGCAGCGTGTTCATGCTGCCCTGGTTCACCGGTACTTCGCTGCCGCTGGAGTCCTGCGCTGCCCGGAACCTGACATCCGCGTTCATCAGCAGGCTGAACGTGTCGTAGATGGCTTCCAGCGGCGCACTGACCAGCCCCAGCAGTTCCTCTACCTCTGCGGCGCGCACATGCGCCTGCCGCCTGAAGAGATCCTCGAAGTACGCGCCCAAATGCGCCAGCCTGGGTTCGTCCTGCATCCAGTGCCTCAGCGTGTCGTACCCTATCGCCAGCATCTCCGGCTCGCCAAACGCGTAAGCCGAAATCACCTGGGCAGAAAGCCCACCGGCTTTGCTCTGCATGGCCACCGCGTCGGCATCCAGCGCATTTACCGCCGCAGACATACTCGCGTAGGTATACACCTTGCCCATCGTCTGGCTGATGGCGTTGGCCGCGTCGAAGTAATCGGCCAGCGCCGCTGGGCCTTCTGCCAGCCGCCCCTGGAACTGCTGCACCTTCGGCAGCGCCTCCAGGATCGCATCGCAGGCGGTTTCCCAATCTGCGAGGGTTGCGAACACACTTTCTGCGTTCCAGGTAAATTCTGTGGGAATTTCACTGCGTGGCGGAACAGAAACAGGTGAAGACATCATAAAAAGCGCTCCTTAATGCGTTTAAGGTCTGTTGCCGTTTCTGCCGTATGCGCCGCATCGGCCAGGCAGAAACCTTAACAAAACCCGGTCCTCAGAATATTTACGTTAAACGGCGGGGGTATCCCCTCAACTGGCAGCGCTGGCAGGTTGTATTCTGCCGCTGGCGCGAAACGCTGCACGGAAAAACAACAGCGGAACAAGGGTGAACGCTTCACCCAGAATCAGCGCCGGTACCACCCCCACGCGGTCGCCCAGCGCCCCCAGCGCGACCGATACCAGGGCAAACATCACGCTGCCACCAAACGCGTTCAGCGATCCCATCGTGGCGCGCTGTGCCTGCGAGAATTCGCGCTGCATCAACCCGCTCAGCGAGACCATCGTAACACCAAAGAACAGGGATGTCATACCCATCAGCACCGGCGACAGCGGCGAACGCAGGGCCAGGCTCACGATATTGACCACCGCGCCAAACACGAGTCCTGTCGCCAGTATCGGGAATTCCCCAAAGCGGCGGATCACCCGGCCAGCATAGAAAAAGCTGATCGCACCGCCCACGTGCGAGAACGCGCGCGCGATGCCAATGGCCCACGCGGGCCACACCTGCTGGATGAACGTCACACGAAAATAGAATGCAGACTCGCCCACCGCAAACTGAATCATCGCAGCAAGGCTGAGGCTGCGCAAGCGGGCATTCTGCACGGTGAGGCGTACCGCTTCGCGCAGATGCTGGTAAATGTTGCCGCTCTTTTCGCTGTGGATCTTCGGTTCGGTGAAGGCCAGCGCCGCCGCCACACAGCCCAACTGCGGCACCACAGACAGCCACATCACCCAGCCGAACGAATAAGCCGCAATCACGCCGCCCACAACGCTGGCGATCCCTGCCGCCACCTGAAACATCGCGCTCGTCCTGCCCAGAAAATGCTGGTAGGCTTCTTCGTCACCGCTTTCGGCCAGGCTGTCGTGAAGCAGCGCTTCGTTGTTGCCGCTGAAGAATGCGCGTGCCAGCCCCTCCAGCGCCGCCCCCAGCGCCAGCATCCAGTAGCTGCCGCCAACGGCATACAGCGCGATACCCGCCGCGCCTGCCACAGAACCCAGCACCAGCGTGCGTTTGCGCCCGATCAGATCTGAAACGATGCCGGTGGGCACCTCCAGCAGCGCGGCACACAGCATGGTGATCGAAAAGATGCTCATCCCCAGGGCATAACTGCCGCTGACCAGGGAGAAGTAGATGGCCGCAACAGGGTAATAGAGACGAAAGTCCTGCAGGAAATTATGCATGGCCAGCAGGCGCACGTTCTGGTGCATGGTGATCCAGTCGGTGAAGCGATTTAAACAAATTTAAACGGAAAACATACAGGTGTCAATCGCTGTGGGTGCAGTTACCCTTTGTGAGCCGTTTGCACCCATTGTAATCCATCTGCGCCGAGGACGAAAGGCGCACTGGCCAAAACGCATCAGAAGTTCACAAGAGCCAAGAACGGTTCATTCACACAGCACACGGTATCACGTATAATTGGTGGGACGAAAAGCAAACATGCGCTGAGGGAAAACCAATGGCTCAAGCTGACATCATGGATGAAGTAACCTACTGTGCCGTTCACCCGGATCGTGAAACATCGCTGCGCTGCAACAAGTGCGACCGCCTGATGTGCAGCAAATGCGCCGTGCAGACCCCGGTCGGCTATCGCTGCCGGGAGTGCATTAACCAGATCCAAAGCGGGTATTACAACGCAAATTCCGCAGACCTCGTGATTACGTTCGCCGTCTGTGCGGTGCTCACCGGCCTGGGTTCAGCCATCATCGCCTTTACCGGCCTGCCCATCTTCTTCATGTTGTTTTTCGGGCTGCCGGTGGGCGGCCTGGTGTCTGAGGTCGCGCTGCGCCTCACCAGCAAGCGCCGTTCGCGTAACACCAAACAGGTCGCGGCGGTCGGTGCCGTCCTGGGCGGGATCGCAGGCGCTGTGATGGTGGCTGCCCTGCGATATTCGGATTACATCAGCGCTGTGCTGCGCGATGTTCCGACGGAATTTCAGGAACAGATGCGCCAGCAGTTGCCAAGCTTCACGGAATACCTGACGAGCGCGCTGTTTGATTTCAGCGTGATCCTGTTCGTAGGTCTGGTGGCGGTTGCGATCTACGGGCGCTACCAGATGCGCTCGTAACCCGGGTTTCACCAACGCCGCGCGCGCATCCCTGCGGCGGTGCGCGCGCCGCGTTGCTGTTATGAACCGCGAAGGCTCACGTCATCCGGCAGCAGCCTGCCACAGCGTGGTCCGTCAATGATCACTTTGACCCGCTGCGAGGCATCCGTCAGCGTCAGGGTTTCGATGACCCATTGATCGTCATAGCTGCCGCTCGTAGGTGTAAACGACAGGGTATCTGCACCATCCGCATCGTAGACGCGCACACGAATCCGGCCTCCTCCTGCGCCAAGCGCCTTAATCCAGCCACTGAGCATGAGCGTGCCCACCGCATCGATAGCGGAAATCTGCTGCACAATAGCGCGTTGCCAGGCAGCGGCGTCGGGGTGCCACCGGGCGTTGAGGGTGCTGACGATTTTGCCTCGATGGCGATGGCCGAGCAGGTACGGGTAGGCGCTGCGGCGTCGCAGCCGGGGATGCTGCTAATGCCCTCAGTAAACCCCAGTGAGCCTTTATGGATTTCAGAGACACCGAAATTTCCGTAGCCAGACGTTGGCAAGTCATGGTATACTTGCCAGGTCAAAGACAGTTCGCACAGGGTCGTTACCCCCACCGCTCATCATGAGGTGCCAGGATAAGACACGTATGCAAATCCGAGATCTGCTCCTGCTGGGTGCGCCGCGCCTGGAACAAGACGGCATAACACTGCGCCTGGAACGCCGCAAAGCGCTGGCGCTTCTGGCTTATATCGCTGCCAGTGGAGAGCCGCACACCCGCGAACATCTGGCGGGGCTGCTGTGGCCAGAAGACGATCAGGCGCGGGCAGCAGCTTACCTGCGTAATGCCCTCTGGACGATCAACCGCGCGCTGGGGGATGACTGGGTCTACATCGAAGGCGAAACCGTCGCCTTTAATCCTGGCGGCAGCCTGAGGGTGGACGTGCATGAATTCCGCGCACTGGCAGCACAGCACGGCGTGGACGCGCTGACGCAGGCGGTGGGATTGTATCGCGGCGATTTTATGACCGGGTTCACGCTGCCGGATGTTCAGATGTTCAGCGAGTGGCAGACCTTCATGGCAGAAGACCTGCGGCGGCGTTTGTGCCGCGCGCTGGATACCCTCATCGAAAACTACCGCGCCAGCGGCAGCGCCGACGCTGCGATTGCGACGGCACAGCGCCGCGTTTCGGTCGATACGCTTGACGAAAACGCCCATCGCATGCTGATGCAGCTCTATGCCGATGCCGGCCAGTATGCGCTGGCGCTGCGCCAGTACCGCGACCTGACGCATCTCCTGAACGCCGAACTGGGAACCGTGCCAGAAGCGGCAACCGCCGCCCTGATGCGGCGCATCGAGGAACGGCGCGCTGCGCCCGCCACCGTTACCGCATCTGCCCCCGTCACTGCCGCGCCCGCCGCCAGCCGCGCATCCTCAACCGGTTTACCCGCCCTGCCGAGCACCATCCCCATTCCCCCCACGCCCATGATCGGGCGCGTGGCAGAGCTGGCCGAACTCATGCGCCTTCTGGATACGTTCGGATG
>CAZQIJ010000002.1:0-37281 GCA_964592955.1 uncultured Anaerolineaceae bacterium | reverse complement strand
ATTGCGTTCCAGCAGCAGCACAACTGGGATGCTGTGCGCCATGACTGCCATGCGCTGGCCCATGCCACCCAGCAGCGCATCAGCAGTGTAACGGGGATTGCGCCGGTGGTGGGCGAAGCGGACTTCCGGCAGATGGTGATTAACCCTATCCCGCTCCAACCGGATGCTGCCGCGTTCCAGGCACGGCTGTATGACGCATTCCTGGTGGAGGTGCCGGTTATCCAGTGGAATGCACAGCACTTCGTGCGCGTCTCATTACAGGGATATAACACCGCAGCCGATGCCGATACGCTGGTGGCGGCGCTGGAAACCCTGCTGGCCCAGGGTTGAGGTTCAGCACGCGCAGGGCATCACGGGTTGTATCACCCCCCGCGCGACGAGCGCGGGTCGAGGGCATCGCGCAGACCATCGCCCACGAAATTAATGCTCATGACGGTGAGCACAATCATCAGCCCTGGGAAGATCCACAGCCAGGGCGCAGACTCCATGAACTGGCGCGCACCGGTCAGCATGTTGCCCCAGGTGGCGGTGGGAGGCTGCACGCCTAACCCAAGAAAGCTGATGTAGGCTTCCTGGAGGATTGCGCCTGCGATCCCTAACGTTGCGGCAACAATAACCGGCGCAAACGTGTTCGGCAGGATGTGCAGCAGGATAATGCGGCGGTTTGGGGCACCCAGCGCCCGCGCTGCCAGCACAAATTCGGACTCTTTGAGCGACAGCACGTTAGAGCGGACGATCCGTGAAAGCCCCATCCAACTGGTCAGCCCGATGATGACAATAATCACAATCACGCTGCCGCTGAACGTTCGCCCGAAGATTTCAGCATCGGGGATGCGCCCACCAAAAAACTTGGCCATCACCAGCAGCAGCAGCAGGGATGGAATGCACATAATGGCCTCGGTCAAGCGCATCAGCAGCGAATCCACCAGACCGCCATAGTAACCTGAAAACAGGCCAACCGAGACGCCCAGGATGCTAGAGACGGTCACCGCGAACAGGCCGATGGCCAGCGAAATCTGGCCGCCGTAAATGGCCCGCGCCAGCACATCCCGCCCGATGCTGTCTGTCCCCATCGGATGCTCAGCAGATGGAGCCTGCCGCGCCCGGCTTGTGTCATTGTAGTTGGCATCTGCCTCTGTAAAGAACACGGTCCCGCCCACCGTAAACAGCACAATGCCGAGCAGCATCAGCACGCCCGTCACGGCCATGCGATGCTTAAGGAAACGGCGCAGCGTGCGCCGCGCCAGCGACTCTGGCTGCAGCGCCTCTTCCGGGCTGCGCAGTTGAATTGGCTTTGCCGAACTTACATTGGATGTCATCGCTGCAGCTCCTAACCGTAACGGATTCGCGGGTCGAGCAGGGTGTAGGCAAGGTCGGTCACCAACTGAAAGATCACGACCGCTGTCGAGATCAGCATCAGCAGTCCCATCAGCACTGCAAAATCGGAACGGCTCAGATGGTCAATAAACAGGCGTCCCATGCCTGGCCACGCGAAAATCGTCTCTGTAACCACCGCACCCGCCAGCAGGAACGGCAGATCCAGCCCGACGAGCGTCACCAGCGGCAGCGACGCATTCTTAAAGGCATGGACGAACAACGTGCGCCGTTCGGTTAGCCCCTTGGCACGCGCTGTGCGAATATAGTCAGAGTTGATGACTTCCAGCATTGAAGAGCGAATGAACCGGCTGTAACCGGCGATGCTGACCAGCGAAATAGTCAGCACCGGCAGCACCATATGCCAGGCGACCTGCGCAAACGTGCGCGGTTCCGTGGGATCATACATGCCGGTTGTCGGGAAGTAGGGCAGGCCCCACGCCTTAAAGTTGACAGCGAAGATATACATCAGCAGCAGCGCCATCAGAAACACCGGAATCGATGACACGACAAACGAACTCGTCGTAATGAAGTGATCCAGCAGCGAATACTGGCGGATGGCAGAGATAATCCCCACCGCCAGCGAAACCGTGATAATGACGACTTCAGCGGTCAGCATCAGCAGCAGCGTAGCAGGGAGCCGATCCAGAATCAGCTCAATCGCCGGTTCGCGCGTCACCAGCGATGTGCCGAAATCGCCGCGCAGTGCCCCGCGTCGCGTACCGGGGGTTTCGGGTTCGCCGTCACCGTCGCGGTCGATCAGCGTCCAGTCGTTGCCCACCAGCCAGAACAGATACTGGGTGAGCACAGGTTGATCCAGACCCAACTGGCGGCGCAGCCGTTCACGATCCTCGGCCCTGGGGGGAACGCGCCCACCCAGTGTCGCCAGCGGATCGCCTGTCGTCTGCATCAGCGTAAACAAAATGATGCTGATCACCAGCAGCAGCGGCACTGCCTGGATCAGGCGTCGCAGTATATAGCGTGTCATGCATATTCCCCGGAAAACAAGGGATGGGATAGCACAGTGCGCCATCCCATCCCTGCGAGCTGCTTGCTAGAAGGCTATTCGCTGACGGTCCACTCTGTAACATTCCAGAATGGATACAATGCGTTGATGCGCACGTTTTCCAGCCTATTGCTGATCTGCCAGTTATCGGGATCGTGCCAGATACCTACCCACACGAAATCCTGCGCCAGCAATTCGTCAATCTGGTGGAACACCGCGACGCGTGCGTCAAAATCGGTGATCGTGGCCTGCTCTGCAAACAGGGCGTCCACTTCCGGGTTGCAGTAACCGCGATAGTTGCCGCCTTCCGGGCTTTCTTCGGTTGGAATCTGGCTGCACAGGAAGATGCTGGTGTTGGGATCCGGGAAGTTGGTGGTTTGCGACCACTGCGCGATGTCGTACTCGCCCAGGGCAATAGGGCCGCCTTCACCATAGCCGCCGAAGAAGATGTCTGATTCGTAGGTGATCAGTTCGGTACCGATACCCACTTCCATAAGCTGCTGCTGGATCACTGCCTGCGTATCGATGCGAACCCCGCGCGTGTTGGTGACATAGCGCAGCACCAGTTCGACACCGTCCTTATCGCGCGTGCCATCACCGTTGCTGTCCACCCAACCGGCTTCGTCCAGCAGGGCCGCGGCACGTTCCGGGTCATAGGGCGGGGCTTCCACATTCGGGCTTTCATACGGGGTGTTTTCCCACGGGCTGGATGGCGGGTAGGTGAGGCCGAACAACAGATCGTTCGTGATCTGTTCGCGGTTGGTCGCCAGCACCAGCGCTTCGCGAACGCGCACATCCTGCAGCGCCGGGTGCCCCGTCTCAGGGTTGACGTTCACGTTCCACTGTTCGTTGTACCCGCTGGGGACGACCTGCACCTCGTACAGACCGGTTTCCTCAACGGCTGCCAAATCCGCAAACGAGAGGAATGTGCCTATTTCGCCGTCTTCGGCCAGCAGGGCCGCCAGGTAGGCATCGGAATCGGGGATGAAGCTGATGACAATTTCGTCAATGCTGGGGGCACTTCCCCAGTAGTTTTCATTACGGGTGAAGCGGATAAACGAACCGGCTACCCATTCCGCATACACATATGGGCCAGAAACAATCGTAGGGGCACGGTTCCAATCCGCAGTGTCGATGTTGCCTTCGGATTCGTAGATGGGAGCCAGCACGTGTTCCGGCAGCACGAAACGGAAGAGGGTGGTCGGCCAGGGCGCAAACGGCTCAAAGAAAGTCACTACGACGGTCGTCGCATCTGGTGCTTCCACGCTGCTGATGATGCCGTCGTCCTCGCCATACGGATAGCTGGAGTTTGGCGTGTTGGACGTGCTTCCGTACATATCGGCGGTGAAGACGAAATCGGCAGAGTCAATGGGATCGCCATCTGACCAGAAAATATCGTCGCGCAGGGTGAAGGTGAGCGTGCGGCCATCTTCACTGATGCCGCCGTTTTCGGCGGTGGGCATTTCTGTGATGAGCACAGGTACAGGGTTCAGCGCGTCGTTGAACGTCCAGGCCGGCACAATATACAAATCACCCAGAATGCCTGTGAAAAACATGGTGCTGTACATGGCATTCAAGGTATCGACTTCCTGCGGCAGCAGCACATTGATCACCTGGCGTTCGTCCTGCGCTTGCAGCGGCAGGGTAAGCGCAAACAGGAGCAGCGCAATAAGGGACAATCGGCGTCTCATAGACTTGTGTTCTCCTTTAAAGCTAAGTTAAGCCTCGTCAATATTACCCATAATCAGCCCCTGTATGCAATTTTTCGCCCGCCGCGTAGCGGCTCAGGTCTGTGCTGCGCCTCAGGTTTTCATCCCGCTGCCCTTTCTCCCCAAAGCCATATTGCCCACAAAGCGAGCGGTTCAGGCTGAGGGCAAATGAGCCCCAAATGCAATACCTGGCCGTCTGCCAACCGGATCTTGCCGCAAATTCGTTAGGGTCTGTTGACGTTTGCCTGTTTCACTAGTAGTTCACCAAACCAATTTTGTCGGACCGTCATGGGTGTGAACCGTTGGATATCAACCGTCAAATCAACATTGGTGGACTACTAGCCCTGGCAGCCAGGAATGCAACAAAACCCAGGATGACCCACCACGTATCACAGGCTCAAACAACACGGGTGGCCCAGCCGTTACCGTGTCGCCTAGCGCACGCGGTTGACATGCGTCATCACCGAGCAAAGCGGCATGCCCTCGTGAACAACGCGCGAACTGGCACGGGTGAGCATGATGCCATCGCTCACTGCGTTTACTGCGAGTTCAGAGTCGGCGGTTTCGTCACTTTGTTCGGTGTATGTGCGCAGAATGGTGACGAGCGTATCGCCAGCCTTTACCGGATCGCCGGGGTGCTTTTCCCACAACAGCAGGCCGCCGGTCGGCGCACGGTAACGCGCGTAATCGTCGTGGGCACAGGCGTAAAACGCACCGTCCGGGACGACCGCTTCGCCATCCATCACGCCGCGATAGCGCAGGTAATTGACGATGCGCCCGGCATCCACCTGCATCGACTCCCGCTCAAGCGTATCGGCGCTGGCCAGCTCTGGGGTGAAGGCTTCCAGTTGAAACTCCTCAAACGGAATTTCGCGCCCGGCACCCGCAAACGCCTTCCGCAAACGCAGCCAGGGCTGCAGAAAGGATTCATCCAGCACGCCAGAAAAACTGTCGTCCAGCAGAAGCATGTGGCGCAGATCAAAGAACACAGCAGCGTTGGTACACTCGGCAAACGTATACAGATGATAGGTGGCGTCGCCAGCCGTGTGCAGGTCAATCACGGTGTCGGCATCATAAGCCATGCGCTGTATGTGCATCGCCAGTTTCTGGCCATGATTTGGCCCCAGCACGGCACGGTGTTCTGCCAAACGATCCAGCGCGGCTTTCAGCTCGGCCCGGAACGCGCGCTTGATCGTCTCGATGTCACTCCCCAGGTGCTGCTGCACGAAGCTGTCCAGCGCCACTTTGTGCGGGCTGCGGGAATGATCCGGCTGGGTATCTGTAACCAGCATCTGGTAGATGCGGTTAAAATTGCCGACTTCGGTCTCATTCAGGTCAGCATAGCCCACCTGCTTGCCGTTGATCTTGGTATCCAGCGCCACCGGGTTGACGCTGGGAACAATCGTCAGGCTGCCGTGAAGGACGGCCTGCTGGCGCAGAATCCGCATCAGTTCATGGATGGCACCAATCCCGGCAATCTCTGGACCGTGAATATTGGCCTGAATGTAAATCCTGGGGCCGGGTTCCCCCAGAAACCGGAACACGGGGAAACTAAGTTTCGCCCCCGAAGCCAGCACACGGATCTGAATGTCCTCACGGGTAATCTGAATGGTCATGATCTATCCTGCATGGGTAATAAGCGTCCAAGATGTTTGAGTCAGTATAACGCGGGGGCTTAGGGACTCAAAAAGCGCTGGCTTTGCAGCCAGAGCTCTGTATATGAAAGATGGCGCGCGGCACCTGCCCGCTCAGTTGCTCCAGCGGCCAGATCCCGTGCTGCGGCGCGGACGATCCAGCGGGTGTGGCTTGCCGCCATCGATGAGCGCACGGCGCGCTTTCTGCACATCGCTTTCGTGTTTCAGCAGCACCGTCAGCGTATTTTGCAGCGTGTCTTTGTCCAGGGTATCGGCATTCAGCATCACCAGCGCTTTCGCCCAGTCGATGGTTTCAGACACGCTCGGATGCTTCTTAAGGTCAAGCTGGCGCAGCCCCTGCACCACTTCCACCGCCTGGCGCGCCAGTTTCTGGTTCAGTTCGGGCACACGCAATTGCACAATGTTGAACTCCGCTTCCTGCGTCGGGTAATCGACAAACAGATACAGGCAGCGGCGTTTCAGCGCTTCTGAAAGCTCGCGCGTATTGTTACTGGTGAGGACGACCACCGGCTGGTGCTTCGCACTGATCGTACCCAGTTCAGGCACAGATACCTGAAAATCACTGAGGATTTCAAGCAGGAACGCCTCAAACTCTGCATCCGCACGGTCGATTTCATCAATCAGCAGGACGGTGGGCTGATCTGAAGTGATGGCCTGCAGCAGCGGGCGTGCCAGCAGAAACCGCTCCGAAAAGAACACGTCTTCCTCCGCGCCCAGACGGTCGGCAGCCTCGCGCAGGGTCGCTGTGTCTGCCAGCATCTGGCTCAGCTTATCCCGCAGCAGTTGTGTGTACAGCATCTGCTTGGCATATTCCCACTCATAGAGGGCCTTGCTTTCGTCCAGCCCTTCATAGCACTGCAACCGGATGAGCGGACGCCCGGTCGCTTTTGCCCATGCTTTGGCAAGTTCAGTTTTACCTACGCCTGCCGGCCCCTCAGCCAGCAGGGGCTTACCCAACTGGTGCGCCAGAAACATCACTGTAGAGATTTCATCGGTGGCGATATATTTCTGATCGGTCAGCGCACGCGTAACCTGCTCGATGTTGTTAAACATTCACTTTCAACCTGACTCTAAGATCTGCTGATGTTTGCTTCCTGACGAGACTCCCAAACAACTCTTGACCTCTGCATGCGCTGCTTACAGCAGTTCTTCTTCTTCATCGGTTTCGATTTCATCAATCTGCGCATCCGTCCGCCCAAAGCGGCGGCGGCGGCGGCTGAAATCGTGCAGCGCGCGCAGAAATTCACTGCGATCAAAATCCGGCCAGTAGACCGGCGTAGCATACAGCTCAGAATACGATCCTTGCCAGATCAGAAAGTTGCTGACCCGCAGTTCGCCGCTGGTGCGAATAATCAGATCCGGATCTGGCAGCCCGCTGGTGTAGAGATAGCTGGCGATCAGTTCTGCGGTGATCTTTTCCTGTGGGATGCTATCTGCCACAATCCGGCGCACCGCCTGGACGATCTCATCACGCCCGCCATAGTTAAAGGCCACGTTGAGAATCAGGCGGTTATTTTCCCGGGTTTTGTCACACGCTTCACGGATCTTGCGTTGCAGCCTGGGCGCGATCCCGTTAAGGTCGCCAATATGACGGATCTGCACACCCTCCGCGCGGAGTTCTGACAGTTCATTGTCTATCACCCTGTCCAGGATGCGCATGAGGAGCTGCACCTCGTGGCGCGGGCGTCCCCAGTTTTCGGTGGAGAAAGCGTAAATCGTCAGGATTTCCACGCCAAATTCTACCGCAGCGCGGATAATGAGGCGCAGATTTTCCGTGCCCTGGTGATGGCCAGCACTGCGTGGAAGCCCGCGTGCGGTTGCCCAACGACCGTTTCCGTCCATGATAATGGCAACGTGGCGCGGCAGAATCTCGGGAAGCGCCATATCGTCAGCTCGCTGCTGTTTCTGGTCTCTGACTAAGGATACCATGATTTTCCGCTCTCTTCGCTATACCTATGGGTGGGCTGCCCGTTAGATGTCGGTGATTTCTTTTTCTTTCGCTTTGCCCAGGTCATCCACCTTGCCGATGAATTCGTCTGTCAGTTTCTGAACTTCAGTTTCGCCGCGTTTGACGTCGTCTTCAGAAATCATTTTCTCTTTTTCGAATTCGCGCAGATCGTCGTTGGCGTTGCGGCGGATGTTGCGAATTGAAATTCGCGCGTCCTCCATCCGTTTGTGCAGCACCTTTACCAACTCCAGGCGGCGCTCACGCGTTAGTTGGGGCATATTCAGGCGAATGGTGCTGCCGTCGATATTGGGGGCCATGCCGATATTGGAATCACGGATTGCCTTTTCGATGGCTTTGGCTGCATTCGCATCGTAGGGGCGAATCAGGATTTGCATCGGCTCGGGGGTTGTAATCGTCGCAAGCTGGCGCAGTTCAGTGGGCTGACCGTAGTAGTCCACTTCCAGCTTATCTACAAGCCCCGTACTGGCACGCCCACCTCGGATACCGTGCAGATCTTCTTCAAAGACAGCGAGGGTGGACTTCATTTTCGTACGTGTTTCGTTTATCACATCGTTTATCATAGCACTGACCTTATTGGTTTGATGGTAAAGGTTTTACCGCCATTGAAATGTACACCACAGAATCAGGATTTCCCCAATCGAAACAGGTTTCGGCTTAGGGGGTCCATCCTTGCCACGCGCGGGCCTGCCACGCCGCATACAGCGCAACCGAGCCAACGGTCGCTACGTTCAAGCTGGCCACATGCCCGCGCATGGGCAGCGCCACGCGAAAATCGCACGTATCGCGCACCAAACGTCGCATCCCCTCGCCCTCGCTGCCCAGCACCAATCCAAGCCCCATGTTGAGGTCGGTTTTATCCAGCGGCGGCACATCCGGGCCAATATCCAGGCCCACCATCCACACATCCGCATCCTTGAGATCCTTCATGGACTGCACCAGGTTGGTGACCTGGACAACATTCAGATGTTCGACCGCGCCGGACGACGCGCTAACAACTGCCGGGGTCACTGCCACCCCACGCCGCTCCTGAATCACCAGCCCGTGAATGCCCACTGCATCCCCCACCCGCATCAACGATCCCACGTTCTGCGGGTCTTTCAGCAGATCCAGCAGCAGGATAAACGGCTTTTCGTCGCGCTGCTGCGCGAGTTTCAGCACATCGGCAAGCTCGCGGTAGGCGTAGGGGCCCACGCGCAGCAGCGTGCTTTGGTGGTTCGCCCCGTTGGCCAGATCATCCAGGATCCGTTTCGAGACGCGCCGCACCGGCACCCCGTGCGCGTTTGCCAACTGGATGATTTCGGCGACCAGCCCCTTTTCTTCCGTCTTTTCAGCCAGCAGAAGCTGCTCGAAATTTCGGCGTTTGGAACGCAGGGCTTCCATCACCGGCCAGTGACCATAGAGAAATTCAGGCATTCAGACCACCCGCCATACGGTACCTTCAGGACGATCTTCCAGCGTGACCCCGATCTTCGTCAGCTCCTGACGAATACGGTCGGCCTCTGCAAAGTTCTTCTCCTTGCGGGCACGGGTGCGCATATCGATCAGCATTTCGACCAACCGCGCCTCGCGCGCGCCGTCTGCCGCGGTGTTATCCTGTTGAGGAATCACACCCAGCACCTTGCCACCCAATTCCGTATACAGGGTGTTGATGGCTTCCAGGGTCACCCGGCCCACCCGCACATCGCTGTTCAGCAGCAGGTTGACCTCGCGTGTAAGTTCCTGCAGTGCCGCGATTGCCTTGGGGGCATTGAAATCGTCATCCATGGCTGCGCCGAATGCCGCCCGCGCGTTGTCCAGTTCGGCCTGAATGGTGCCGCCCTCGTCACCTTCGGGGGCATCCTTCAGCATCTGCCGCGCCAACCGAACCGCGCTGTACAGGCGTTCCCAACCGCCAGAGGCAGCCGCCATCGAATCCGGGCTGTAGGTGGCAGGGCTGCTGTAGTGTGACATCAGCACGAACATGCGGATGACCTCAGGCCGATAACTGGCGCGGGCATCGCGCACCGTTACGGAATTGCCCAGGCTCTTGCTCATCTTCACCGGGATACCATCGGCATCCGGCACGTTAAGGCTGCCAACCAGCATCCAGTAGCGGGCGAAGTCTGCGTCGTTGGCACACTCACTCTGAACAATTTCGGACTCATTGTGCGGGAAGATGTTGTCTATGCCACCGCCGTGAATATCGAACGTGTCTCCCAGATATTTCTTTGCCATCGCGGAGCATTCGATGTGCCACCCTGGGAATCCTTCTCCCCAGGGGCTTTCCCAACGCAGGATATGTTCCGGCTCGGCGCGTTTCCACAGCGCAAAGTCTTCCGGGTTGCGTTTGTCGCCGCGCACTGCTTCACGGGTCCCGGATTCCTGCTGGTCGATGCGGCGGTTCGAAAGCTTGCCGTAATCTGGCGCGCTGGTAACGTCAAAGTAGACGCTGCCATCGGCAGTGTAGGCATGCCCTCTGGCCAGCAGCGTCTCAATCATCTTGATCTGTTCTGGAATATGCCCGCTGGCGCGCGGCGAAATATCCGGGCGCTGCACACCCAGCGCGTCCATATCCTCAAAGTAACTGCGGGCGTAGAACTCAACAATCTGCATGGGCTTGGCCTGAAGCTGGTTCGCCTTTTTCAGAATGCGGTCTTCGCCGGTTTCCAGCAGATGCCCCACATCCGTCAGGTTCTGCACATAAAGCACATCGTTGCCAAGGTAGCGCAGATAGCGCACCACAACATCAAAAGAAACATAGGTCTTGGCGTGCCCCAGATGCGCGTAATCCTGAACGGTGGGGCCGCACACATACATACTGACGCGCCCTGCTTCCAGCGGAGCAAAGTGCTGCTTTTCGCGCCCCAGCACGTTATAAATACGAAGTGTCATGAAGAGATGTCCTTGATGATTTTGCTGAGCAATTCTAACCCGATGAACGGCAAAACGCCGCGCTCGCAATTCGCCTGATGAACCATTTCAGCACCCGCGCAGCCCCTGCTGCGCGTAATTGTATAGACGGATGCCGGAATGCCATTGTTTTCTCAGAGAGCCTTAACAGCCTTACTCATGCGGAAAGGTGTTGCGGCGCTCGTTTTCCGGCACTGCGAAGATCATTCTGCCGGTTTCACGGTTAATTAACCGTGTTACCATCACATCTATGGTACGGTCCATATAGGCTTTGCCGTTCTCCACCACAATCATGGTCCCATCTTCCAGGTAGCCCACACCCTGGCCCACATCACGCCCTTCCTGAATAATGTGAATGGGAAAGGTTTCGCCCGGAATGTAGATGGTACGAACTGCGTTGGCAAGCAGATTGATGTTAAGTACCGCCACACCCTGTGCATGGGCAACCTTGTTCAGATTGTAGTCATTGGTGACAATTTCTGCATCCATTTGCAGCGCAAGCGCCACCAGTTTGTTATCGACATCATTGATCTGCTCGATGTCGTCATCAATGATCTTCACGGCAGTCATATCGCTGCGCTGAAGCTCATTAAGCTTAACCAACCCCCGCCGTCCCCGGTTGCGGCGCAGCATATCGGATGAATCTGCAACCTGGTGCAGTTCCGCCAGCACGAAACGCGGGATGATCAACTGCCCGCCCAGAAAACCGGTTTTGGCAATCTCCACAATGCGCCCGTCAATCAGCACGCTGGTATCCAGCAGAAGCTGCCTGCCCGCTGTGTTGGTGGTGATGCGCGAGCGCACCGCGCCAGAATTGCGCGTCAGCAGATCCCACAGTTCCCGCGCGCGCAGGCTGAAGGTCGTTGCGCCCAGGTAACCGCCAGCCGCACTGAACAGTACAGGCAAAATCGTGCCAAATGGTTCGCCCAGAAGCGAGACCGGGTACGCCAGCAGCAGCGACATCACCAACCCAAAGAAGACGCCGATGAGCGTCATCACCAGCACCTCAATGGGCAGCTCAAAAATGTTCTGGCGAACGGTGCGGACCGGGCGAATGGTGAACCAGGGGGTGAGAATAACACCAATGAGCGCACCAACCAGGGCAAACAGCAGGCCAGAGGCTTCGGCAGGATAGCTGATGAGCGGGGCGGTATCGACCCCTAACCGTGCCCCCAACAGGGCAAATACAATCATTCCCAACAAACGTGAGACAAATTCAACAGACATATATCAGATTGCTCCCGGATTCGTGACGCTGTTCGGCTCGAAAATAAACAGACGAGCAGGTGGCCAGGGGCCAATCGCAGCGGCGGCGAATCGCACAATAAATAGGCTGGAAAGTGACGAACAGATCCGGCATCAATTGCCTGCAAACTGTTCTGACTATTCATTATAAGGCCGAAAACTTTTGCTTCCAAGAGGCAGTAGGAAAATCAGTATCGCGTAGGGTACAATTGCCACTTAAAACCGAGATGAGAATCGGTGACAACGATCCGCTAGAATTGAGGTATCACTTGAACACGCAGGACTATATCGCATTAGAGAATCAGTACAATGCCAAAAACTACAAACCCCTGGACGTCGTCCTCGAACGCGGTGAAGGTATCTGGGTGTGGGATGTGGACGGCAACCGCTACCTGGATTTCCTCAGCGCCTATTCTGCGCTGAACCAAGGTCACAAGCACCCGCGCATTCTCCAGGCAATGATCGACCAGGCATCGCGCCTGCCGCTGACCTCGCGCGCCTTTCGCAACGACCAACTGCCACTGCTGGCCCGTGAACTGTGCGAGATGACGGGCTACGAAAAAATGCTGCCCATGAACAGCGGTGCCGAAGCTGTGGAAACATCCATCAAAATGGCCCGCAAATGGGGCTATAAGGTGAAGGGCGTTGCCGAAAACAATGCGCAGATTATTGTGTGCAGCGGCAATTTTCAGGGGCGCACCACCACCATCATCAGCTTTTCAGACGAACCGCAGTATCGTGACGGGTTTGGCCCATTTACCCCCGGTTTCGTCACCGTGCCTTATGGCGATGCCGCCGCGCTGGAAGCCGCCTTTACGCCCAACACCGTCGCTTTCATGATTGAACCCATTCAGGGCGAGGCGGGTGTCGTTGTCCCGCCAGACGGTTACCTCAAGCGCGCGCGCGAACTATGCACCCAGCACAACGTGCTGCTCATCGCAGACGAAATCCAGACCGGGTTAGGACGTACCGGCAAATTGTTCGCGTCTGAATGGGAAGGCGTTCGCCCGGATGCCATCACCATCGGCAAAGCGCTGTCTGGTGGGTTCTATCCGGTGTCTGCAGTGCTGGCAGATAAGGACGTGCTGGGCGTCTTTAACCCTGGCGATCATGGCTCAACATTTGGCGGCAGCCCGCTGGCGGCGGCTGTGGCGCGCGAATCGCTGAAGGTGCTGGTGGAAGAAAACCTTATCGAAAACGCCAATGTCATGGGCGAGTACCTCATCGGGCGTCTGCGCCGCATCGAGAGCCCTCACATCAAGGAAGTGCGTGGGCGTGGACTGCTGATCGGGGTTGAACTGTTCCCGGAAGCCGGAGGCGCACGCCGTTTCTGCGAAATGCTCAAGGATCAGGGACTGCTGTGCAAAGAGACGCACGACAACGTGATTCGGTTCGCGCCGCCGCTGGTCATTCAGCGCGATGACATCGACTGGGCGCTGGAACGCATCGAACCGGTGCTGATGTCAGAGTAATCCTTCCAACATTGCGCACCAGCAAACGTAAGAAACCGGGGAGGGCAGCACGTCTGTACGGTATAGCGTTCGTGCAAGGATTAAGGAACAGCCATGCCCGAGATCTTGGAACTAACAGATCGTACACTGGAAGACGTGTTAACCGGGAAGACTCCGGCATTAATTCTGTTCTCCAATGGTGAAGGTATTCGCGGCGACTTCAATGCAGCGTTCAAACAGGCGGCAGAAAAGTACAAGCGCCTCACTTTTGCGCGCATTAACGTGCGTGAACATCCCCAGGCGGGCGAGCGCTTCAGCGCCAACGGCAAGCCGGTGCTCATCGGCTGGTTTAACCAGGAAGAAGTGCTGCGCCGACCGCGTCCATGGGGTAGTGATGTTCCGTTGGCAGTCGAAATGCTGGAAAAAGCGCTGGCCGAAAATCCTGCTGCTTCTGAAGCTGTGTTGAATAACAAGAATGAACCTGTAGATGCCGCCGCAGTGGCGGAGAAAGTGCCTGTTGTGATGGATACCCAACCTGTAATTGTAACCGATGCCACCTTCCAGGAAGAAGTGATTGACTACGATCTGCCCGTGCTGGTGGATTTCTGGGCTCCCTGGTGCGGACCGTGTCGTCAGGTCGCGCCTGTTCTGGAGAAGCTGGCGAAAGAATACGCCGGAAAGATCCGTGTTGCGAAGGTCAACGTCGATGAGAACCCCATGCTTTCTCAGACCTTCCGCATCATGAGCATCCCCACCATCATGATGATCAAGCAGCGCACCATCGTCTTCAGCCAGCCGGGGGCCTTCCCTGAAGCAGCGTTCCGCGACCTGATCGATCAGTTGATCGGGCTGGAAATTCCGCCGCACACCGAAGAAGAACACGAAGACGAAGAAGAACCTGCTCAGTAATGCAGCCCTCAAGCCCATCCAAACCGGATGGGCTTTCTGTTTCTGCCACATGCGCCATAACCTGATGGAAAACCCACTGCAAACAGGCCCGATTGCGGCGGCCTGGTATGCCAAACCTGAACCCGGCACGCGGTGATTTTGTTTCCGTTTATCCGTGTACCGCGCATCGCAGCCCGAGGCTTGAGGGACTTCGCACTTCCTGTTATGCTCCACTCCATCGTCCAACATCACAACATGTGCGAGGAATTACATGGCCGTTCATGCCTATGCCGCCCAACAAGCGGGCAGCACTCTTGAACCTTTTGACTACGAAGCCGGCGCGCTGGCTCCTTTCGAAGTGGATATCCGCGTGACTCACTGCGGCGTTTGCCACAGCGACATCCACCTTATCGACGGTGACTGGGGTAACCGTTTCCCGGTCATTGCAGGACACGAGATTGTAGGCATCATTGAGGCTGTGGGATCTCAGGTTACGGATGTGGCCCTAGGGGATCGCGTGGGTGTGGGCTGGCAGGCTGGGAGCTGCATGACCTGTGAATGGTGCATTTCCGGGCAGGATAACCTGTGCCCCAACAGCGTGGCCACGTGCCAGAACCGGTTTGGCGGATTTGCCGATCATGTGCGCGCAGACAGCCGCTTTACGCACATCCTCCCGGATCTTCTGGACTCCGAGAAAGCCGCTCCGCTGCTGTGCGCGGGGATTACTGTGTATTCTCCGCTGAAGCACTTTGGGGTCACGCCAGCAAGCCGCGTCGGCGTAATCGGCATTGGGGGATTAGGTCACCTGGGCCTGCAGTTTGCGTCAGCCTTTGGCTGCGAGGTGACGGCATTTTCCACTTCCCCGGCCAAAGCGGAAGAGGCGCGCAGTTTCGGTGCAGATCGCTTCATCTCCACCACCGATGCCGACGCGCTGAAAGGCGCAGCCCGTTCGCTGGATTTCATCCTGGTAACGGTCAACGTCCAACTGGACTGGCGGCGCTACCTGCGCATTCTGCGCCCGAACGGGATGCTGTGTATTGTGGGCGCGATTCCGGGGGATATGGCGATCCCGGCGGCGGCACTGCTGGATGGCCAGAAGTCTATTCGCGGTGGAGAAATCGGCAGCCGTGCAGCGATGCGCGAAATGCTTCAGTTTGCCGCGCGTCACAACATCACCGCCCAAACCGAAGCCGTGCCGATGTCCGAAATCAACCACGCAATCGAGCGTGTGCGCCAGAATCAGGCGCGGTATCGCATGGTTCTGCTGAATAATGGGTAGCGCATTCCGGCGAGTGCGCAGCGCCTAAAGGCTTTCTCGCACTTTCCACTGTGTGATCCGCGCGTCTGGATGCAGCGACACCAGCCGTTCGCCCAGGTGCCGCACTGCCACATGGATCCCGGCAGTGGGGCGCGGGGTGCCGATGGTGCTCAGGCGCAGCGTGTAGTGCGTCTCGATCTTCACCAGCAGCAGGGCCACCCGCTGTTCAATGGTGGGTTCGTGAACATACACTTCATACAACACCGACTCCGGGCCGCGATATGCCAGCAGATAGTTGATGTGAATATCCCCGTCGTGATGCTGCCCGGCGGTGAAATCCGCCAGCAGCGTCTCCAGCGACAGGGGCGTTTCAAAGACGAGATGAGGCATAGGGGACTCCGTAATGACCGGGACAGCAGGGGCGGGGTGCGTGTTGCGGCGGTAGGCAAAGTAATAGCAGGGCCGCCCCTCGCGCGCGGCCTTGGCTTCATACTTGGTGATCACCCGCCCTGGCATCGCATGTACCCAGGGGGTATCGTGCAGGTTCGTCAGCGCGGGGGAGTGTGCGAAGACCTCTGCCGACATCTCTGCGTAGGCGAGAATGTCTGTCGCCAGATATAATTTGCCGTCGGGACGCAGCCTGCTGATCATGGCATCGACTGTGTCGCGCTGAATAAGGCGGCGGTGACCATGCCGCGTCTTGAACCAGGGATCGGGAAAGTTGATGTGGATTTCGCTGAGCGACTGCGGGGCAAAGAGGTGATGCAGCGCGGTTTCGGCCATCACATACACCACCCGAACGCGATCCGGCAGTTCGCCGCGCAGCATCGCGCCCTCCGCTTTTTCCAGGCACACATTGGAGATTTCCAGGCCAATGATGCTGCTTTCCGGGTGCTGGCGGGTGAGGTGACGCAGGTACTGCCCGTAGCCAAAGCCAATTTCTAGAATCAGCGGGCGGTCATCACCAAAGACCGACTGCCAATCCGTGGGCCAGGCGAGGTTATGATAACTCAGTTTCTGATAGGGGTTATTCACAGGCTGCTTGTGTTCCACTGCGATTGTTCTCAGAATTGCGGGCTAACATTGCCGTGTGTCGTTTCGGAATGCATCGTTGCGCTATGGCTGTATTCAGACGGGGTAAATCCGCATGTATGGTGTTGTCGCACTGCTGGATGCCCGACACTGTGAAATGGTAGAGGCAATATGGGCGGAGTTCAAGCGCGAGTTTGGGCTGGACAGTGCTTATCTCGCCCCGGTGCCCCATTTCTCCTACCATGTGGCGGAGCGCTATAACCTTGAGAAGCTGGAACGCGAACTGCGGCTGCTGGCACCCCAGGTGAAGCCCTTTATCGTCAGAACCAACGGCCTGGGGATCTTCACAGGAACGACGCCTGTGCTGTATGTTCCGGTCATTCGCACACCGCTGCTAACGGTGCTGCACCAGAACATGTGGGAACCGGTGTCTGCTACAGCCGTTAACCCATCCCCCTACTACCATCCAGAGAACTGGCGTCCGCACATCACGCTGGCGCACCGCGATGTGAACGACGAAACACTCCCGAAACTGGTACGTCTGCTGCTCCCTCGTGAATTCAACTGGGAGATCCGGATCGAAGCACTGGCCGTAATCGGGGACAGCAGTGAGGGGAATGGCCTTATGCTTCAGGTACCGCTCGGTTAACGACAGGGCATCCCTGCACGTGAGCCAGGCATCATCACTCGCGGCGCATCGTGCTGGCGCGCGTATCCTGACCCGCCATGATATAGCGTGCCATCGCCAGCAGCGTTACGGGGATGAGTGTTAACAGGGCCGCCGCCGCCTGTGGATTACTGCTGACGAGCTGCTGCGCCTGTTCCAGGAAGACCTGCAGCACTTTGAGGACCAGCAGCAGCAGCCCGATAATCTGGTTCAGGACAGCGTTAAGCGCTTCGAGTGTGGCAATACTGTTGATGAGCATCCAGCTTGCGGCCACCAGCATGGGCATGGTGACTACCGAAACCATCCCCAGGGCAACAGCTACGGCTTCTGGCGTAATGCCCATTTGCGACTGGGTTTGCGCTTTCACTGTTGCAGAAAGGCGCGCCATGATGGTTGCGGCAAGGCGCTGGGGTGCGCGTTCGGCCGGGGCATTGCGCAGCAGCGCGTCCACGCGCCGCAGTTGGTTAAACTCGGTCGCACTACTCTGATCGGAATCCAGGTACTTGAACAATTCGTTACGTTCTTCGTCGGTGAGGACTTGGTCAAGCGCTTCCTGCATCAGACGGCGCTGTCGTTCATTCGTCATGCTACATACTCTCCAAACGCGGATTTGCCAATCCGGTCGATAGGTGGGAGCTCCCCAGTTTTTCTGCAAGGTGTTGACGGGCGCGGTAGAGGCGGCTCTTGATGGCGCTTTCCGTCGTTTCTAAGATCTCGGCAATTTCCGCATATGAATAATCGTACCAATAGCGCAGGACCACCGCGGCCCGGTAATCTGCTTCTAACTCGTTCAACAGCTCCTGTATGCGCTGGCTGCGCTCATTCTGCAAGGCAACCTGCTCTGGCTGCGGTTCATCGCTGGAAAGGGCGAGGGTCGCGGGCAGCGGATCGTCAATAGAAAGCCAGATGTGCCGTCTTTTGCGCAGCCGGTCGATACAGTGGTTGGAGGCAATCGTCAGCATCCACGTCTTGAACGGTCGCTCCGTATCATACCGACGCAAATGCGAATATGCTTTCAAAAAGGCTTCCTGGGCTGCGTCTTCTGCTTCAGTGCGTTCCCCAAGCAGGCGGTAACATAGGTTGTATACCGCATCCTGAAACGTGTAGACGAGTTCCGCAAAGGCCTCCTGATCGCCCTCAATCGAGGCGTTCACCCACTGGGTGATGATTGGATCAGACACGGTCGTTCTTCCCCCGAAAAAGTCCGCCGCCGGTGCAGCCTCGCAGGCTGTTACCCGGCATCGTCAGGCGAAGAGTGCGTCTGCGCCAGGCCGCGCCGCTGAATATCCGGTTCTGGGTATGCTGGTGGCTGCTCAGTTCTTACTGGCGGGCAGGGATGTTTACAGAACCTACTGGGTATACGCAGGCGGCGGACAAAAGTTTCTGTCTCCTATTCTAACACAGTTTTGGTGCGTGCGATCCGGGCGCGGCGCTGCGAAACAGTAAATTCGGAAATGGGGGCGAACCTGTGTTCACCCCCACAGACACGCGGTTTCGTGCAGGGCACGCCCCGTGCATCGTCCCGCCGCACGCCACACCTGCCCAAAAACCTGAATGCGCCCTGCGAAAACGGCCAGTACCGGGTGCGGGATCCTCAGCGCCCCAACCACAGCAGCGGATACGCGAAACGGCGTGCCGCAACACTGCCGTCTTCGTTCAGTTCAATGCCGGTGAACAGGGTCTGTGTTTCCGCAGTCGCCGCATCCAGGATCACAAGGTTAGTGTAGGGCGTGCTGTTGCGGTCTTCCGCGCGCAGCCAGGCCAGCAGCGCCAACTGGCTGCCATCCGGCGACACCGCCCCAGGCCCAAACTGCCCACTTGCCACCTCGGTTTGGGCGGCGCTGGCAAAATTCAGGCGGAACAGCGCGTTTTCCCCGCCGCCGGTTCCGCCCACCAGATAGTAGGCACCGTCTGGCGCAAATGCCATGAACGGAATGCGATCCCCACGGATGTTATTTGCGGCGATGATCGGCGCGGCGGTCGGGTTATTCAGATCAATCACAACAACTGAGGGGGGTGTGCTGCCGTCAGAGACCACCATCATCCACCAACGCCCATCCTGCGAGAGACGCGGGGCCGCATCGTCAGGCAGTGTGAAGGTGCGGGCTTCGTAGCGCGGCATCACCGCACCGCGTTCGATGACCGGAGTCTGTGCCGCATCTGCCGGTGTAAACCGTGCGATCCCCACCGTGTTTGCCGTGATCCCGTCCGGGATCGTCAGCAGCAGTTGGTCGTTGGCTGGCAGCACGAAGTTCGTGCGCGCATAGGGCAGAAAACCGGCCTGTTGGGGGGTGCTGAATACCATCTCGGTGGTGCCGTCTTCCGGGTTAACACGGTGAATCTGACGCTGCGTCGGATCATTGCCGCAGCGCTGCCCGGCCATGACGACGAGCGTGTTGTCGGCAGCGGCGCTGATGCTGGCGCTGTTGAGGCGGCACCCTGCCTCTGGGTAAAGCGAGGCGACCTCGCGGAGTTCGCTGCCGTCCCAGATACCGATTGCGGATTCATCCACGATCCCGCGATCATTGGGGAAGAAACTGATGTAGGCAGTTTGCCCTGCGCTGGTGGAGAATGCCACCACATCCTCTGCTGAAGCGACTTGATTGAGCGTGGCTGTATCCAGAATGCGCAGGGTCCCCACCGAATAAGCGTCACCCTGACCCAGTGTGCGATACTGAATGTAACTGAGGGTGCTGCTGTCTGGCGAATAGCGGATTGTGCCATTCCCTGCGCAGGTAATGGCCTCTGTCACACCGATTTCGACCGGCACTGCGCCGTCCGTCATCTGGTACAGTGTGCCGCTGTCTGCACCTGCCTGGGGCTGGTTCACATACAGCAGCGTGAAGCGGCCATCCGGCGAAACCGGCGCACTTCCGCAAAGCTGCACGCTGATGGCATCCCCCGGTATTTCGAGCAGCGTTTCGGTGGTGCCATCCAGGTTCATGGTGACAAGCTGGCCGGTGCTGTTGGCCACCCGGTCAGATGTGTTCGGTGCGGCCCCTTCGCCCATCCACACCAGAAGCCGGCCAGGCACATCGCCCGTCACCTCGGTAGCAGTGCTTTCCTGCGCCCCCGCTTGCGACGGCCCGCTTGTTGCGGTCGCAGCAGTGTTGTCACCGCCACTGCCACCACATGCACTAACCAGCGCCATCATTAACATCAGCAACACAGTGCGACTTCTCACAGGCCAGATCCTTTCGTATTTTCCCGTTCGATAAGTACAGCAGCCAATAAGCTAAAGCAGCGAGGGTAGGGTTTCATGCCGAACCCATGATGCTGACGAGAATACCCTGAGTATCCAGCGGCAGCACCCAGGTGCGGGCGCTAAGGCCGCTGCTCCGCAACACCCGCTGCGCGACCGATGCAATTTCTTCGTGTTTGTTTTCTGTAAAGATAACAAGTGCCGGACCATCCCCAACCAGCGTTACGGCGGCTGCCCCTGCGCGCTTAGCAACCTCTTCCAACTGCGCATATCCTGGGATCTGTGCCAGCAGGCGCGGCAGGTGCAGGTGTTCGACGAGGGTATCCGCCAGCAACGGGTAATTGGCCGTGCGCAGCGCTTCCAGAAACAGGGGAATGCGGCTGATGTTATTCAGCGCCGCCACCAGCGGCACGCGCTCGACCAGCGCCGGACGCGTGAAGTTGTCCATTTGCGGCAGGACGACCACCACGCGCATACTGCTAAGCGGCAGCGAACGGTATACGAGCCGTTCCCCTTCCAGCATACTTGCCGTGAACCCGCCAAGCACAGCCGTCACGGCACTGTCTGAACGGCTGATCTGTGCTGCCAGTTCCAGCGCCTGGTCACGCGTCAGCGGATGACCGAGCAGGTTATTGGCACCCATCACCCCTGCCACCAGAAAAGCGGTTTCTGCCCCCAACCCACTCCCTACCGGGATCTGGTTATCAATCTTGATGTTCACGCCCAGGGGCGCACGCTCCAGGCGCTGGAAAACGCGCGACATGCCCAGCACAACAGGGTGCCGCAGACCCACCGCATAGCGGCCTGCGCCCTCACCCTGTGGATCAACAATCAGGCTGTCGTCGCTGCGCTGGCTGAACTCAACAGACGTATACAGCGCCAACGCCAGGCCGAGGCTGGTAAGACCAGGGCTGAAATTCACCAGGGTTGCAGGCAGTCGAATTTTGATTTTCTGCATCAGCCGCCTCGATCTTTCACCGCGTTCGCCAGGGCAACGCTGGCGGCACAGGGAATGAGCAGGATAAATGCCGCGCCCAGATACCACCATTCCTGTTCCAGCAAAGCCCGCATCGCCAGGATCAGGGCCAGCAGCAGCGTGCTCAACGCGATCAGCAGATAAATCGCCAACCGCATACTCATGGATGCGGCTCCGCAGGTGGCGCGCCTGGTGCTGGTTGATAATCGCGCAGGTTCAGGCGCATTTCGTCTGGATCTGTCGTAAAACCAAGGGTTTCATACAGGTGCCTGCCATAGCGCGTCGTATTCAACCGTACCCAGGGCAGCCCAGCCGTCTTACACCAGCCGAGCAGGCTGTGCATCAGCCTGCGGGCACAGCCCTCACCGCGAAAAGCCGGTTCGGTATAGACGTTCGTAATGTAACCCTCGCGCCCGGCAAGGTTGCGGGGATGGTAGAGGCGCTCGCGCAGCCATACGCCCACGCCGGCCACGATTTCCCCGTCCACCACAGCCAACCACCCGCGATACTCCCCGGATGCCAACCGCTCGCCAGCCCACGCCGCAAACAGCCGCTCGGTTTCAGCAAGCACATCGGGCGCATACGGTTCGATTTCGGCCAGCATCAGGCGGCGATGCCGCGCGATGGCGGCGGCGTCTTCGGCCACTGCGGCGCGGATCTGGGTTGATTTCGGGTCATTCACAGGCAGTTTCCTGGGTTCTCATACCGGTCGCGCAGGCTGATACCAGCAGCATCAGGAGCCAGAGACACGCGCGGTAGGCAGCAGAAAGGTAAAAGTACTGCCGTGACCGAGGTTACTGGATGCCCAGATATCGCCCCCGTGACGGCTGATGACGGTGCGTGCGATGGTGAGGCCCAACCCCCCACCCGGCAGATCGCGTACCCGATCATCCTTGGAACGGTACATGCGATCAAAGATCAGATCGATTTCATCGTCGGCAATACCAATGCCGCGATCCGCCACACTGCAATACACCTCGCTGTCGTCTTCCCAGGCGTGAATCACGACGACCGACTCCGCAGGCGAATACAGGATGGCGTTCTGCAGCAGGTGCTTCACAACCAGCCGCAGCCGTTCCGCATCGCCGATGAGAATAGGCATCGGATTCTGTATAGACGTGGCAATGACGATGCGGTGTTCACTGGCCATCGCCGCAATTTCTGCCACCGCCTGCTCGATAACGGTCGAAAGCTGCACAGGGGTATGTGCCAGCGGCATCCCGGCTTCGATCCAGGCCAGATCAACCAGCGTGCCAATGACATCATACAGTTTGCTGGTGGTCTGGCGAATGCGCGTCAGAAACTTCACCTGCTGTTCGTTCAGTTCGCCAAACTTTCCGATGAGATCGGCAAACCCGGTGATGGCAGAAATGGGGTTGCGCAGGTCGTGCGTCATCGCCTTGATGAGGGCTTCGCGGCGGCTTTCCAGCTCACGTTTCTCGGTCACATCCTGAAGCAGCACCATGCGTTCGCCATTTGCCAGTGTCGCCGCGATCCCCACCGCCAAACGCCGCCGCACGAGGCGCACATCAAGCGTCTGGTCACCGGGACGGTTGAACAGATTCAGCAGCGCCGGATTGGTGGAGAACACCTCCTGAGGCCGCTTGCCGATCACGTCGTCGCTGACGATTCCCAGCAGGCCCGCCGCCGCCGGGTTGATCTGACTCAGCAATCCATCCTCTGCGATCAGCACACCGTCAGACGTGCTGCGAAAGAGAAAATCATACGCATGAAACTGTGGCTGTATCTGCTCGTCTGACTCTGGCATGGTTCTCACGCTGTTAGGAAGGCGACCATAAGTGTTTCGGGACGTGTTTGCGTGCGCTGGCACATCTGCTCATGCAAACACGTCCCAAGTATAACTAGGATTGGGGTTTTTCGGCAGAGTCGTGGTCAATCTGAATCACCACCCGCCCGCTGCCCGGCTGCACCACGCCCGGAAAAGGTGGGGGCAGCAGCGGATCACCGGGTTGCGATGCGCCAGGTTGGGGATCAACCACCGCCTGCCACCCGGCATCCGGGCCGAGACGTTCTATATGCCCGGATGGAAACGTGATGGTGGTGCCCTCTGCCGAGCGGGTGACGACGACCCCATGCTGGCGAACTGTCACGGGCCTGTCCCACACAAATGAACCGCCCGTCCACACACGGCTGGCAGAGACGATGCGCACGGCGAGAACCCGGGTGAGCAGATGCAGCGGGGCAATCCCGGCAAGCTGGCCGCTTTCACCCAGGCCGCGCGTTTCTTCGCTGTGATAAAACTCCGAGAAATGCCCTTCATCTCTCAGCACAGCCGCCTGCACGGTCAGAATGCGGCGCAGCATCTGGTAGGCCTGCTGAATATGACCGTAATCCCACAACCCTTCGCCGATCAGCGTTTGCCAGAACAACCACACACCACCCGCGCCATTCTGGTTGGACGGGTCAAAGTTCGGGTCACTGGCCGGTACCATGCTCACACCATTGGGCCGCCAGAACCCGGCTGTGTCTGTGAGCTGTGTGACCAGTTCAGCGGAGCGCGGCGTGGTGATGTTCATCGACCACAGCGGCAGCAGCGCGTGGATGTCGGCGCGGCTCGTATCGAAGGTCTGAACATCGAGACGGTACACGCGGCTCAACCCTACGGCCTGAATTCGTTTGACCTCCTTAAATACCTGTTTGGTCGTGACAGCTCCATAGGTGCGGTACCAGGGAAAGTCGGTCAGCATTTCGGTAATCGGCTGGTCGTCCGCACCGGTTCCATCGATGCGCAGTGTGAAGCGCGGCGCTCGGCTCATCCCACCGGTAACGCGTACAACCAGCCGCGCGGGCGGGGTAAGCATCTGCACCGGGAAGTGTTCTTCGTCGGCGCGGGCATCCTCAAGAACAGCGACTGCCGGGTGCGAATTGTGGGTAGCCCCATCGCGGTAAGCATAGCGCCCCTCACGCCACAGGTCATCCAGCACGGTCTGGAGCGCGGCCACACGTTTGATAACCTGTTCTTCAGCAGCCGTATCCTGAAGCCGCCGGGCAAGTTCGCGCAGGCTTCCGCCTTCTGACAGCAGGTAGGACGCCATACCTGGCCCCTCCGCAAGGTGAATATCTCCGTTCTGCGCCCAAACGCTGCCTGTGCCGAAGGTGGGGAAATACAGATACCCCGTCTGCCGTTCGTTCTGCCACTCTGGCAGTGTGTCTGCGTCAGTATCCAGGCTGAACCAGTGGGCATAGAAGCGAAGTAGTTTGGGCAAAATCTCGCGGATGAACGCATCATCTTCGGTGTACTGGAATACGGTGTAGGCCATACGCGCCAGCAGCGGCAGCGCGGTGAACCCGGCACGCTGGCCGGCCAGACCAGGCTTATAATCCACTGCGCCATCCGCGTCCTGCACGGCAAGATAATTCAGCACGATGCCCTGCGCCAGGGATGCATCAATGGTGGCTGCGGCAGCCGCCACCAGATACGCAAGCTGTGGATGCTGGCCGCTCCAGTCGCGGTCATGGTCGGTGCCGTCACCCGCCGGACTGTAGCCGTGCGTGCTGGTGCGGTTGGCGACAAACGAAGCATGCGGCAGGCTGTTGGTGGGTCTCAGAAAAGCCTGCATGAGGTACTGGTAACTGACCGCGATGGCTGCGTCAATGTCCGGCTCGCCGACTTCCACAATCGGGATCGCTGCCGCTGCCTGGGCGATGCGGGAGAAATGCAGTTCCCAGTCCTCACCCAGCCAACTCTTGGCCAGCGCCAGCGAGTCGCGCAGATCCGTCGTCCCGGCATGGACCCAGCGGAGGCGTGTGGTCTCCCCGGCAGCGAGTGTTATGTCAACGCCGATCTTCGGACTGGCGCGGCGTCCCGGTACCAGCACAGACCGCCCCCCGTCCATCAGGACAACTGGGGACAGGCGGCCAATGCTGCCGAATGAGAGGGCGTTGCCCCCCTCCGCCAGGGTCACAATCGCCAGCTTCAGTTCTTCACCTTTGGCGACCACGTGACCAAACACGTCCAGGCGCAGTGTAACGGCCTGCTGGCCGTTATTGGTCAGCGTGTAACGCGCCCCCACGGCCTGCGATTCCATGACCCAGTACTCCGCCGTAAGCGCAAGCCCGGCGATCAGTTCGGCTTCAGCACGCGCATAGCCGGGAGCAAAACCGGTGAGCTGCGGCGGGCGGGAATAGGTCTGTGCCTGGTACACGGTGCGGCTGCCGCCATCAAATACCCACATCGGTACAAGACTGGCCAACCCCACGCGCCCACCGTAGCGCGTTTGCAGTGCCAGCGCGGGGGAAGTGCCTTCGCCCGGAAGCAGTTCCCAGGCATGATCGTCGGTGTAATCGGTGCGGCTCAGGCGGGCATCTGCCGCCAGGGAGAGAGATCGCAGCTTGAACTCACGACGATAAACCATAAAGGTATCGGCCTTTCTAAAACAAAACAGGGACGTTCAAAGTCCCTGTTTATTGTATCCGATTCAGTCAAGGCTTGTCCGCAACCGGGGTGCATTGGATCCTGGGCAGGTTTCGTGTTGTTCGGGACGCCGCATGGTGGCGGCGCACCAGTGTGTTTGCCCGTATGCCCGTATGCCCCGCATAAGCGCCCAATGATCGAAGGCACGCCGTAAGCCCCCGTCTTTGGGCGTGGGGAAGATGTTACGGACTGGTTTGGGTGCGGGCACTGCGCGCAGCCAGAAGCTGCCACGTACCGTTGATCTCGTTAAAGCGAAACGTTTCGCCCTCGAAGCTGGTCAGCAGGTGATAGCCGGGTTCACGCACATAAACGCCCTCCACAACTTCCCCTTCAGGCTGATATTCATAATTACTCACGAAACCACGTTCCGGCTCAAGCGCCCACCCGATGGCTTCGCGCACTTCGTCATTATCGCGCCACAGGCGGCCAAAACCACGTTCTGGCTGGAACAGATCGTCTGGCGCTACGATATCGGGGTCAAACTCAACATCACCTTCTTCAAAGAGGTCTTCATGGATCGTCCACACGCCGCCGCCATCCTCGGTTTCAACCATAACCCAGATCTGTTCATTCGGCTGGAGCCAGAACATACGCCCCCGCTGAAAGCGCTGTTCGGCAGCCTGGATCTGGGCAATCGTGGGCGTCGGGATCCCAGCGACTGCGGCAGTCGCTTCTGGGGTATCTGTGGGCGTGCTGTTGGCAGGGTTCACGGGCGTTACTGCTGAGGGATCTGATGTAGCCGTAACGATGACGACGATAGGCGTTTCGGTAGGTTCAGGGGTCTCTACTGTCGAGGTGACAATAATATATGCGGTGGGCGGCGGCCCCTGGCACCCGGTCACAACGATGACGATGGCCATCAGCAGAACAAGCGAACGATTTCGCATAAATTTCTCCGTTTACGCGTACACTGCGCGATCCCCCGCCAGCGCGCGGATCACAATCCGCGATTGTAGCAGACGCTGTTAGAGATTCAAGCATTGGACTTGGTGAGACCACGCAACACCGCTACAATACCTGCTGCTTTGAAACAGGGTACAGTACAAGCAGATAGGAGTCTACTTCTATGCAAGAAGAAGAAAATGAAGGTCTGGTGACCAGCTTCCTGATGGGATGCCCCATCGTGCTGGTGCTGGTGCTGGCAGGCGTCATCCTGATTTCGGTAGTCGGGCTGACTGTGCTGAGCAGCGTCGGCGGTTCCGGCGAAATCACGACAGAAATTCACAATGAGGCGGGTGAAACAGGCACCGCTGCCGAAACCAGCGAAGACGCGTTGCCAGAGGCGACGCCGGAGGGCGAAGGTACAGCACCTGTCTGGCTGTTCGCTGTTTAACAGGCTGGCTGTTTGTTACTGGGTCGGCTATCGCCGCGTTGCAGCGTAGCCGCTGCCGGGTTTCTGTACGATTTCCCTACGCTTCAGACTTTCGCACTGGTAAAACGTGGGGTTTCGTGTAGGCTTTTCGCCGTCACAAAAGACATATTTTGATGAGGTGTAACACGATGCACAGAACTACACGCCGTAATCCGGCTTTCGCGGCACTCTTCGCCGTGATCTTGCTGGCGCTGAGTGCCTCTGTGGCTGGCAGCACGCCGGTCTTTGCCCAGGCACAGCCCACACCCACTTCTGCCGATCCGGTCACACGTGCGCTTCGCGCCGCCCGTGATGCAGTAGAAGAAGAGCGTTCGGTCGATCTTACGTATGTTCAGGCCTGGACATTTGAGCAGACAGAATGGAATCGCAGTATTGATGGCTGCCGCGAGGATGTCGCAGAGATAGATTTCCGCCCGGTGTACTTTGGCTGGAATTTCACGCTTACGGATCTGGGGGGCACCGTGCATTATGTGCGCGTCAGCTTCGATCTTTCGGCAGTGGTGGTATGCGACCGGATCGAAGATGCAGGTGACGGCGGCGGATCCGACCTCCCACCCCCACCTGCTGGCAGCGGCGCGGTCGGATCATTCGAAATCGGTGGGCATGTCTCTAGCCTGACCACTGAGGCCGTTACCGCCATGAATCAGTCTGGCATGAAGTGGGTCAAGAAACAGCTTCGCTTCAACCTGGGCGACACGACCGGCCTGGCGCAGTCTTACCTGGATCAGGCACGGGCCAATAACTTCAAACTGCTGCTGGGCATCGTCGGTGACTCCACCCAACTGGGCGCGAACTTCGACACCTACATTGCGCAGTATGCCGACTTTGTGGGCGATGTGGCGGCGCTGGGCGTGGATGCCATTGAAGTGTGGAATGAACCGAATATTGACCGCGAATGGCCGGCGGGGCAGATTAACGGCGCAAATTACACACGCCTGCTTGCGTCGGCCTACAACGCCATCAAGACAGCCAGCCCGAATACCATCGTCATCAGCGGCGCGCCCGCACCGACCGGGTTCTTTGGGTCAGCAGGCTGTGCGGCAGGCGGCTGCAACGACGACACCTTCATGCAGCAGATGGCCACCGCTGGCGCGGCGCAGTATATGGACTGCGTGGGCCTGCATTATAACGAGGGCATTGTGGCACCGAATGTCAACAGCGGTGATCCGCGCGGGGAATATCCCACCTACTATTTCGGATCCATGACGGCGCGGGGGTACAACCTGTTTGGCGGCAAGCCTGTGTGTTACACCGAACTGGGCTACCTTTCCGGCGAAGGTTTTACGACACCGATCCCGGCAGGTTTCGCCTGGGCGTCCGATGTTTCTGTGGAAGAGCAGGCCGCATGGCTGGCGCAGGCCGCTTCGTTGGCCGCACAGGGTGGGCGTATTCGCCTGATGATCATCTGGAATGTTAACTTCGCGGTCTGGAATACCGACCCGCAGGCAGGCTACGCTATGATCCGGCCTGACGGCACCTGCCCGGCCTGTACCGCGGTTGGTGCGGTTATGGGCGGCAGTTAACTTTAGTTCCTGATCAGTGCCTGACAGTAGAAACCCGGCTCAGCAGTGAGCCGGGTTTTTGTTTCTGCTGCAAGCCGCTTTGCAGGTGTTAATCTCCGGCAGGGATCCGGATTTCGTCCACACCATACCGGCGCACCCGTTCTGCAAAGCGCGCCAGGACAGCGTGCCCATGATCCTGAAAATGCCCTTTCACCGTCGTGGTATCCAGCAGCGCGGCGGAGTTCGGGCGCTTCAGTTCACTGGCAAACCGGCGGCGTTTGCGCACATACTCCCAGCCTTCCAGCCAATCCCCCAGAGGACCGCCGAGCAGCCATTCCAGCCCCGTTTTGATCGCAATCCAGGGCTGCCGCAGTGGCCGGTCTTCTGCATTTGCGGGTGCCGTACTGTTGGGCAGATGATCCAGCGTCCAGCAATTTACACGCAGCAGTTTACGGTAAACAGCGCTGCCATACACGGGTACCACCTGAACCACTTCATGCGCAATGTAGAGATCCTGCCGCTGCTGCACCAACGCATCTTCGGCGACGATATAATTTGGGCACAGATGCACGCTGCGCAGCTTTGCCAGGCGCACCAACAGAATGGTGACTGCGCGCGCCAGCCACACCCGTCCCGGCGCGGTCACCACCAGAAAATCCAGGTCATCGCTCGCATCACTTGGGTTTTGCATGGCCAGCGCACCCGTGATCCCCACCATGCGCACGAAAGGCAGCCGCGCAATCATCGTGCCCCAATGCTGGGCGCGCTCCCAAAGGGTTTCTGCCGCCTGCGCGCGATCACAGCGCAGCGCGATCAGCTCTGCGCGGTCGGCACACGCATAGTACCCGCCATCTTCTATCAGACACCCGCGCAGCAGCGGCGATAAGCTTAGGCAGCGGCGGATATCGTCCATCGGCACGGGCCGGTCGTGAATCAGAAAACGATGGATCTCTTCGGCGGTCATCGAAAAACTGAACACATCCCCATAGAGGATCGTGCGCAGGATTGCGGCCTCAAGTGGCTGAATCGCAGACTGCATATGCATTTTGCCAGGGAAATACGGACATCAGCCTAATGCTAACACATTTTGGCGGCATTCGTGCTGCGCGACTGTGCATGGAGCATGTCAAGGGCGGGGAAGTACGTAGAAAATCGAACGGGATACGCTGCGTTGGGGCAAATGCACCCCACCGTGACACGCACCACGCTGTATTTACGGTGAAGCAGCACGCCACACCCAGGTATTCCTGAATTCGCACAGGGTGTCTATCGGTTCATAATTGACGACCGCGACCCCCACTTCTCCGGCTTGTTGTGGCAGACGAAACGTGCCCCTGTGGTTGCGATCCACATAGAAATGCACGGTATCCCCCACATACACGACCAGTAGGTGATGGATGGAAGACTGCCCAATATCGGGCGCAACGTTGAACAACCCAGGCAGAAATGCATCGCCACTGCGTGATGAAACGCCAAAACCACCGCTGCGATCAATAAAAGCCAACGCGTACTCCGTTTCGGAAACGTGGCTGAAGATCAGCCCGCACCCCACGACGCCCGTCTGGGGCGCGGTGATTTCCACTTCGCTGCTCATGACCAGATCGGTGAAGCGCGTGCCGCGCGCCAGTATCACACGGTTCACACCCGGGTTCAGCAGCCGGCCAGAGCTCTCGTCAACTGTCAGCGTGACGGCACCACCCACCGGAATCAGGCGGCGTCGCTCCAGCTCAAGCAGGGTAATGGCCTGAGCGCCGGGGATCAACTGGCCGGGCACAATGTCTGCCATCGCCCTCGTCAGGGGGACGGTGACGGCCAGATCATCGTATTCCACCGTGACCTGGCTGTTAAGCGCATCTGCGGTGCGGGCGATAAGACCAATACGGCCCTCAGCAAGCGATGCGTCAGCATCATAAGCCTGACCCACATAGGCGTTATTGTAGAAAACATCAAAGCCGCCGCCGTGCGTAAGCACACCAACGGTAAAGGTCTCGGCATCTTCCGTAATCGCGGGGTGGTTGGTCCAGTCCCGCACCGTGCGCATGGCATCGCCGTCGAAACGTTCCAAGCGCCACTGCCCGCGATGGTTAAACAGCAGTTCATAGCGCTGGCCTTCGCTGTGGCGCAGCACCAACCCCACCGACCCCCCATTACTGCTGGTCAGGCTCGCGATGGTGACCTGCGCGTAAAAATCGCTGAAGCGCGCGCTCTCGTCATCCACTGCGTACCCCCCCACCGAGATCCCGGACGCGGCCAGGGTCAGGCGACCAGCGCTGCTATCCAGTGTTAGCCCGCTGCCCGCCGTCCGCCATGTTTCGACCGGTCTGTTGAAGTTCAGCAGGGCCTGCAAATCCGCATAGCCATAGAACAACGTCAGGGAATATGTGCCTGTGGAGTCCTCATAACCGGTGACGGTTGCGGTGTAAGTATCGGTTCGCGGCAGTGTGATGGCCTGCAGCAGCGCGTCTTTGGTCTCTGGATACCCGAAATCATCATTGGCTGCCAGCACAGTACCGCCGCTGTTGCTGACGGTGATGATCGGGTCAAAATCATTGGATTCCCCCCGCGCCAACAGCGAAACGACTGCGCCTTCGAACGCGGAAAACGTCCAGGATTGCGCGGCCCCCGGCGCGGCAATGGCTCCGCCAGACGGGGTAAATGGCTCCAGGAAGGTTGCATCCTGTGCATGGAGATGGATTGACAACAGCACAAACAGCGCTGCAAGCAGTAAGGGTCTCATCAGTCGTTCAGCATCCACCCTGGGAAGTGCTGGCTCAGATACTGCAAGTAGCGCGCGAAATCTTCTTGGGTGACTTCTGCTCCTTCCATCCAGCGCGCATTCTCTGCGGCGCGCAGCCGCCGCTGCTTGCCTGCCAAGCGCAGGTCTTTGGCGTCTGGCTGCGCCTGCAATCTCGTGAAGTGCTGGTTCAAAGGCAGCGGTTCGAAGGTTTCGCGCGGCATGAAGGCATACACCGGCAGGTAATCTTCTTCCTGCTGAAGCGCCAGGGCTACCACATACCACCCTTTTGGAACACGCGTGCGCCGTGTGATCTCGAAGTACCACAGCAGCACATTCACATGTTGCGTGACATCGATCTCACGCTGTACCCGATTGTTCAGCATCAAACGCGCCCGCTTATGGTCAACGCTAAGGACGCGCCCGCTGGGCCAGCGCCGCTTGAAGAGACCGTCCACAACCTGCGCCATCACGGTGGCGGCCACCAGCGCCCCACCAAAGCCCAGGATATTGACGAAACCGGCGGTCGGAATCAGGATATTGATCAGCAGATAGGCGACCACACCCGTAAGCAGAAAAACCACAACAACCGCGATGCGAAAACCCGCGTGTTCCGGGTCTACCGCGATTTGCAGTGCCTCTGCCTGATCTCTGCTGCCTTCGTCAGGCGTTTGCGTAGCTGCATTCAGATTACTGTTTTCTTGCGACAAAATAGACGCGCATCACCTTTGCTGCGCCCGTTTCATACGGGGTCAGATTGTCCGTTAAGATTATGTCAAGCGCAAACCCAGAGCGCTGAAGCAGCGCCCCTACAGCCTGGATCGGAAATCCACGCAGCGTTTGCTCTACAACCTTGCGCTGCCAGCGCATATCCTGGTGGATATACACCAGATACCGCCGCACCTGCGCCTGACGTTCATAATCATAGCGCGTCTGGCTGAATACTGTAAGGTCGTCCTGATCGTAAGCGATCGTTTCGCCCAAACCGCTGCTCAGTCCCTCGATCGTGGTCATGTCGAAAACGAACAAACGATCCTTTTCCAGGATCTGGATTACGCTCCTGAACACGGCTTCGAGGTCACGCAGCGTGTCAAAATCGTTGATCAGGTTCAGGGCAAGTGCCAGATCAACCGGGTCAGAATAGCTTAGATTACGTATATCCTGTTGGTGAAGCTGCGCGGATAGCGACCCCGTTGCGAGGTTGGTGCGGGCCACACGCAGCATCTCGGCAGAATTATCGACGCCGGATATGCTGTAAGTGCGTTTGCCGAACCAGTAGAGGCTTTTACCTGTGCCGCATCCCAGGTCAAGGATACGGCGTCCCATCCACCCGTTGCGCTGAACATAATCGAGCAGGCGCGGGGTTACTGCTTCTGAATATGATGAAAGTCCAATGCGATCATAAATTGGAGCCAGAATGTCATACGCTGCCGTCATGGGCTTTATCCTTCATAAGTCTCCATGACAGATTAGCATAAAGCGGACTATTGAGCCAGCGCACCCCAACGCGTCATTACATCTTGCCTGTTGGCATCCAGTACCCCTGACCCGGTACCGTGACAATGTAGGTGGGGCGGCGCGGATTCTCTTCGAGCTTCTGCCGCAGTCGCGAAATATTCACCCGCAGTACCGAATAATCGCCGCGATAATGATCGCCCCACACCGCGCGCAGCAGATCGTCGTGCGTGATCACTTTGCCTGCGCGGCGCATCAGGGTTACCAGGATGCCATATTCGATGGGCGTGAGGTGCAGCCGCTTCCCACGAATCATGGCCTGGCGGCGTGGCAGATCCAGTTCCAGGCGGCGCACAACCAGTTTAGACTCCGGTTTTGGCGTCCACTCCACGCGCCGGATAAGCGCTCGCACCCGCGCGATCAGTTCCTCTGGCGAAAATGGTTTGGAGAGGTAATCGTCCGCGCCCGCTTCCAGCGCAATCACGCGGTCCTGTTCCTTGCCGAAGCCGCTGATCACAATCACTGGCAGGAACGAATGCGTGCGCACCAACCGCAGGATTTCGACCCCGTTGATGTCTGGCAGATTAATGTCCAGCAGCACAAGATCCGGTGGGTTGGTTGAGATGAGCGCCAGCGCCTCCTGACCTGTGTCCACAGCAAACGCCTCATAACCCACATCACGGAGCAAAGTCTGCACGACCTCGGCAGTATCGTCATCGTCTTCCACAATCAGAATTTGCAGGGCGTGTTCCTGAGCAATGACCATGTGAAAACTTTCCTATAACTGAATTGTAACATCACACTCATTTTATACCACAGTTTTGCACGCCACACATCTCTGAATTCTAAGGTACTGCCCATTTTGCGCATAAAGGCCGCGTCCTATTTTACATCGTTTAGGGGGTCAGCCTGAACAGGTGCCACAAGGGTTATGTTGAGCGAAGGTTCTGGCGAGAGTCCACCCAGTGCAGCAGGTCCCTGATGCTGGAAGGCGTGCCTTCCAGGTGTACCACCTGCTCATCAAAGAGGGTGTGCAGGCGCACACGGGCACTGCTTAGGGCAGGCAAATGTTCCAGCGGAACAGCCAGAGATACATCGGCGGTTGGGAACGGGGCTTCGCTGAAGGTTACGCCGTGTGACGTTTGGCCAATGCCAAATGTCTGATCGTAACCGGCGCTGTAAACGCGAACATTGCAGGTAAGCGTCCCAGCGGGTTGGTCTCCCTGGTAGAACACCCCCATAATCATGAAGCCAATGCCTTCTGTCGCAATGTGATGCTGTTCGGGCGGTGTCTCACCCAGGGTGAGGCTGCCCCATCTTGCCAGCGCCGTTAGCACATCACTTAGCGCATAACCGCGCTCCGTGAGTTCATAGACGGCTGATGCTGCCGGCGGTGGAAGAAAACGAGTCGTGATCACGTTTTGCTCTGTCAGCAGCTTCAGCCGCTCCGTCAGAATATTGGTGCTGAGACCGGGCAGACCCTTCAGCAGATCACTAAAGCGTTTGGGGCCAAGCAGCAGGTTGCGGATCACAAGAAGCGACCAGCGCTCTCCGATGATGTCTAGAGCACTGGCAATCGCACAGTATTGGTTATAGGTCTTGTTAGTCATGGCTCGTTCTTCTTTTGATGCCTCAATCTTAACGACGCTTTCGTTTCCTGTCTATTCAGTTGCGATTTGAATTTTGTAACTTGCTTTTTGAAAGCCATTGGAATTAAATTGACATCATCACACAGAAACACATCCGCCAACACGTTTAAGGAGACTGAAACATGAAAGCTGTACAGGTACACCAGTTCGGCGCGCCAGAAGTACTCACCTACGAATCGGTCAACGATCCGCTGCCTGGCCCCGGAGAAGTGCTCATCAAAGTGGATTTCGCCTCAGTAAATTATTCAGACATCATGCGTCGTGCCAACAAACCCTATCCATTCCCCACCGAACTCCCATACTGCCCCGGCAGTGAAATCGCAGGTGTGGTTGAGTCCCTGGGCGAAGGCGTAGAAGGCCTGGCGGTTGGCACACCTGTTTTCGCGCTCGTGGGTTCCGGTTCCAATGGCTACGCACAGTACGCTGTTACACCCGCCACGCAGGTCATCCCGATTCCGCCCGGCGTAGACCCCGCCCAGGCCGCCGCGCTTCCGGTCGCTGGCCTGGCCGCGCTGCTTACCATCCGCGAAATTGGCCAGCTTCAGCACGGCGAGACAATCTTCATTCAAGGTGCAGCAGGCGGTGTGGGGAGCTATGCTGTACAGATCGCGCGGCTGCTTGGGGCTGGCAAAATCATCGGTGGGACGAGTTCATCACGCAAATTTCAGACGGTACTGGATTTAGGCGCGGATCATGTCGTGGATTATTCCCAGCCAGGCTGGGCACAGCAGATCCTTGACCACACTCATGGGGCAGGTGCCCACATCGTGCTTGAAATGGCAGGCGGCGACATGTTCGCCCACAGCCTGGGGTGCCTGGCACCGTTCGGTCGCCTCGTGGTCTATGGCACCGCGAGTGGGGAACCGCTCAGCTTCGATGCCGAGTCCATTATGCGCTTCTTCTACAATACGTCCCTGAACCAGTCCATCCACGTCTTCAATCTGGGGTTATGGTTCGGGCTGCGCCCACAGATGGCGGGCAAAGCACTTGGAGACCTGATCGGCTACCTGGCCTCTGGCAAACTGACGGTGAACATCAGCCACCGCCTGCCGCTTTCGCAGGCCATAACGGCGCACCAGATGATCGAATCGCGCGAAACCACCGGGAAGATCGTCCTCGAACCCTGGTTTCAGGCGTAACAGCCGGGCCGTTTGGGAGGGCCGCGTTCAGGCGCGGCCTTCCCACTTCCACCTTGCCACATCCCGCAGTGCAGTCTATGCGTCAGCATCTCCAACAGACTTCACCCGCCCCACCATACCGTTCACCAAACGCACTTTGATGCCGTGCGGATGAAACGCCGAATTGGTGAGGATCTCCTTGACGATCCCGCGCGTCAGCTTTCCGCTGCGCTGATCCTGCTTGAGAACAATCGCAACTGCCATTCCAGGCCGGATGTCACTGCGGTTTTGCCCATCGCCCACGGTCATGGCCTTCTTTCATCACTCGCTCAACCCGATAGCGTGATTATACCTGGTCACCATTGGCGGGCAATCGCGCACCGCCATGTTAAGCCGCATTGCACGGACCGTAATCCACGCAAATTCGACTCTTAAATTTCGATTATTCCGTTGTTAAATTCTGCGCGTTATGTTCTGACCTCACCACCCACATGCAGGCAAGGAGCGGCACAGGACATGCCCACAGACAAACTGCTCTTTACACCCGGCCCTCTGACGACTAGCGGCACCGTAAAGGCGGTTATGCAGCGCGATCTTGGATCGCGGGATACCGAATTTATCGAAGCGGTGCGCAGTATCCGGCGCAGACTGCTGGCACTGGCAGACCAACCGGACGCCTCCACCTACACGGCCATTCTCATGCAGGGCAGCGGTACGTTCGGCGTGGAGTCGGTCATCTCGTCCACTATCGCCCCCAACGGCAAGTTGCTGGTCATCGTCAACGGTGCCTATGGGAAACGTATCGTACAGATGGCGCATATCCTCAAGATCCGGTGTGCCGCGCTTATCTTCCCGGAAAACGCGCTGCCGGATCTGGCCACGATTGACGCGGCGCTGCGCGAAGACACGGAAATCTCGATGGTGGCCGTAGTACACTGCGAAACCACGACCGGCATTCTCAACCCTATCGCCGAAATCGGCGCACTCGTCAGAAGTCACAATCGGCAGTTCTTTGTGGATGCGATGAGCAGTTTTGGTGCAGTTCCGCTGGATATTTCCCCCATCGATTACCTTGTTTCGTCTTCAAACAAATGCATTGAGGGGGTACCGGGATTTTCCTTTGCCCTCGCGCGCAAGTCTGCGCTGCTGGCCACCGAAGGATACGCCCGCAGCCTGAGCCTGGATCTGCTGACCCAGTACAAAGGTCTGGAAAAAGACGGCCAGTTCCGCTTCACCCCGCCCATTCAATCCATGCTGGCCTTTCACCAGGCGCTGATTGAATTGGAGGAAGAAGATGGTGTGCTTGGGCGCGCCGCCCGCTACCGCCAGAATCACGCGATCCTTACCGAAGGCATGCGCGCCATGGGCTTTACCGAGTACCTTGCGCCGGAGGTACAGAGCTGGATCATCACCACTTATCTCTACCCGGACCATCCCCGCTTCAGTTTTGAAACGTTCTACAGCCTGTTGAGCGAGCGCGGGTTCGTGATCTATCCTGGTAAGCTTACTGAGGCAGATTGCTTCCGGCTGGGGAACATTGGCCGGCTGTATCCACAGCATATCGAAGCACTGCTCTCCGCCATCCGATCCGTCAGCGAAGAAATGGGGTTCCTGGCATGAAAGACATTTCGGGCCCGCAGGTACAGGGTGTAATTTTCGACTGGGCAGGGACCATGGTCGATTATGGTTGCTTAG
>CAZQIJ010000001.1:0-40206 GCA_964592955.1 uncultured Anaerolineaceae bacterium | reverse complement strand
GGTGTGCGCACACTGGCCCGCAATGAAAAGACAGGCCCGCTTGTGGCCATGCGCTGCATAAACGCCACAGATGAAATCATGCTGATTACCCGTGCCGGCGTTGTACTGCGCACACGGCTGAGCGAAATCCGCGAAACCGGACGCAGCGCCGTTGGGGTGCGGGTGATGGATGTCGCCTCTGACGACGAAGTGGTGGGCATCACCATCGTGCCAGAATCGCAGGTCGAAGCGATGGGCGATGGCGTGGATGAGCTGGGCGGCGGGCAGATCGCGGTCGATAACGCCGGGCAGATTCCCGGAGCCTAGCGGGTGCAGCATCCAAAATCCATCTGGTACAGGATCGCCGAAATGAAGCTATGATTAACTGACCAATGGCTTACCCAATTTCGGACATCGAACGATAGGTTCATTAAAGCCCGACTGTACCAGGACAGCGATGTGAGCAGGTCAGGGCACACCCCCTGACCTGCCTGGTGAACCGAAACCTGCGCAACCCACGTTTAGCGTTTGTTTAAGCACTTGCGGGCAGGCCAGGGAGTTCGTGTTACAATGTGGGGCAGTTTTTACCCGATTGTAGCGAAACCGAGGGTCGCCTTGACCAACATCCTCTTGACCAGTGCCGAAGCCGCCCCTTTTGCCAAAGTCGGCGGCATGGCTGATGTTGTTGGATCGCTGCCGGGCGCGCTGCGGCGTATGGGTATCGATGCCCGCGTCATCCTTCCTGGCTATGGCTTTATCAACCACACCCGGTACAACATCGAACACCTTTTCAGCTTTCCGTTTACGCACCGCCTGGGCACCAGCGAAGTTAACGTTTATACCACGCTCTACGATGAAGTACCCTTCTACTTTGTGCAGGCATGGCCTTATTTCGGACCAGAGACAAGCGTTTACACCGATTGGGAATGGGACGTGCCACGCTTCATCTTCTATAACCAGGTGCTCATGGCGGTTGCCTGGGAACTTGGCCAGCGCGCCGGATGGTTCCCGGATGTGTTTCACGTCAACGACTGGCATACCGGCCTGGTGCCCTTTCTGCTGGAAGCCAGCCGCCACGAACAAGGCTGGCGCAAAACCGCGACGCTGCTCACCATCCACAACCTCGCCTATCAGGGTGACCATGCAGGCGGGTTTCTCTACATGGCAGGTGTATACGGTCGCAATCATCCGCAGCTCGTCGCACGCGGCCTCACGGATAACATGATGGGCATTGCCATCGCCTACAGCGACATCGTCACAACCGTTAGCCCGCGCTACGCCATCGAAATCCAGTACCCCTCTATGGGGTACGGCCTGGACGGTCTTATTCACAACCGCGTCAACGATCTCTATGGCATCCTCAACGGAATTGATACGCAGACATGGGATCCGGCGCTGGATCCGCGCATCGCAGCAAATTTCGACGCCGAGAACTTTGAGGCGGCACGCCCCGCAAACAAGGTCGCACTGCAGGACCGCATGGGGCTGCCAGCCAAAGCAGACACGCTGCTGATCGGCCTGGTCAGCCGGATGGTGCAGCAGAAAGGTATCGATCTTCTGGCCCCGGCGATGCGCCGCCTGATGGCCGGCCATGAGGTGCAGTTTGTGGCGCTGGGCACGGGTGAACCTGACCTTGAACATGAAATGTGGCGCTTGGGCAAGGATTTTGGCTGGCGCGGCGCGCGGGTGTATCTTGGCTATGATAACCAGATTGCGCAAAGCATCTATGCGGGTTGTGACCTGTTTGTGATGCCCAGCCATTTTGAGCCGTGCGGCATGGGCCAAATGCTGGCCATGCGCTATGGGGCGCTGCCCCTGGTGCGCGAGACCGGTGGCCTGGCCGACACTGTAGAGAATTATGACAATGGCGATGCTGAACGCGGCACCGGCTTTACCTTTTTGTGGGAAGAAGTCGATGCGCTGCATAACACCCTCGTTTGGGCGCTCAACACCTACCGGCATCGCCCGGATGCCTGGAAACGCATGCAGGCCCGTGCCATGCGCACCAACTTTAGCTGGACGCGCAGCGCCGCGCAGTACAGTGAACTTTATGAGAAAGCTATTCTGAAAAGGAAGGGGACGTAAACCGTGAAAGTAAAAGCCGTTATTCTGGCTGGTGGCGAAGGAACGCGCCTGGGAACGCTGACCGCCAAACGCGCCAAACCGGCCGTACCTTTCGCCGGGAAATATCGCATTATTGATTTCACCCTGAGCAACTGTGTCAATTCCAACGTGTTTGACGTTCTGATCCTTACCCAATACCGCCCGCACAGCCTTAACGATCACATTGCGCGTGGCCGCCCCTGGGATCTTGACCGCACGTTCACGGGTGGGGTGCAGATCCTCCAGCCGTACAAAGGACGGTTCGATACAGACTGGTACGCTGGCACCGCGGACGCCGTCGCCCAGAACATCAACTTTGTGCGCCAGGGACGCCCGGAATATGTGCTGATTCTTTCCGGGGATCACATCTATGAGATGGACTATTCCGTCCTCATTGACTTCCACCGCGAACGCCAGGCCGATGTCACAATCTGCACCATTACAGTGCCCCTAGACGAAGCAAGCCGGTTTGGAATCCTGGATGTGGACGACAGCTACCGGGTGAAGGAATTTGTGGAGAAACCGGCCAACCCACCCGGAACCCTGGCCAGTATGGGGGTGTATGTCTTTAACTATGCCATGCTGGAGCATCTGCTCTACGAAGACCAGCTCGACCCGGATTCCTCCAATGATTTTGGACGTAACATCATTCCCCGTATGATCGAGCGCCAGATGAATGTCTTCGCTTATCCTTACGGGGGGTACTGGGTGGATGTCGGTACGGTGGAGGCGTATTGGGAAGCGCACATGGATCTGCTGGATATGCCGCCTTCCCTCAACCTCAATGACCGCACCTGGGTCATTCACACCCGCAGTGAGGAGCGGCCCCCGGTGCGCATCATGAGCGGCGCTATGGTACGCGACAGCCTCATTACCGATGGCTCAACCATCGCAGAAGGCGCACTAATCGAGCGCTCGGTGCTTTCCCCTGGGGTTTATGTGGGGCCGGGTGCGGTGGTGCGCGAAAGCATTGTGCTGAATGATGCCTATATCGAGGCGGGTGCGGTGGTCGAACGCTGCATTGTCGATAAGATTGTGGTCGTGGGCAAGGAAGCACGCGTCGGCAAGATCATGGATATGGGCGATCTGGGGATCACCAGCATCGGCAAGAACACACATATTCCCCCTGGTATGACGGTTGGGCGCAATGTGGTGCTGGGGGTTGACCTGGACGAAGACGACTTCGCGCAGTTTGAAAACAGGGTGGTGCCCAGCGGAACACAGCTCACCCACCGCAAACAGAAGAAACGCTGAACCCCGCTGCCTCCCTCGGCACAAAGAGACGACGCATGGGGAACCATGCGTCGTCAGTGAAACTTAGGTCAGCACGACCGAGTTATCCCCGCTGAATGGGTTTGGAACATATTTGTCCGCTTCCCAATCATTGTGCCAATCCATGCTGTTGACCAGATAGCGAAACTGGTATTCTTTGCCCGCTTCGAGATCGAGTGTCGTCTTAAAACGTCCATCCTTCAGCATTTCCATCGGGTGTGATGTCTCGTTCCAATCATTGAAGTCGCCGACCAGATGGATCGTTTCTGCTTCGATAGGCGGAGCGTAAAACGTTACTTTGCAAACGGGTTTACTTTTGAGAATCTGCTTCTTAAGCATGTCATGCACTCCTGCTGTGCGAGTAGACTTTGCACATTTTAGCACAATCTCATTTTTCGCCTACCCAAAAAATACGACGGTGTGTTGAGAAATGTTTACAGGCACGCGTTGCGGCACAGCCCCAAAGAAGCATGTGGCGCTGGGCCGCTGTGTGACGAAGCGGAGAAATGGTGAGCAGGTTGGGGAATTGTGACATTGCCCAGGGGAGTTCCGGGTAAAGTGCGAACCGCAGCCCGCACTTTACCGTTGTCACCGTGGTCACGCGGCGTTGAACCATCCTGCCGGGATGTGCCCCGGACGCACTCTACCATGGTCACCGTCAAAATGTATCCAGCGCCCCTTTAGGCAAGGCGCTTACCGCCTCGGCGTGCTTATTGATTGTGAATGAACATGCGCCATTCTGACCATGTTCCTGCAACCCCGCTGCCATCCAGCGCACGCACACGCCAGCGCCCAGGCTGTGCGCCCACAAAATCAAAGGTATAGCTGGTGGCGCTGGTGTTTTCTGTGAGCAGGTTGGTGCATGTGGAGACATCGGACGAACCGCAATACTGAACATCTACGTCATATGAGGCAGCACTGCCCACAGACAGCCAGCTCAGCGTCATGGTACGTGGATAGATGTCGTAAGTTGCGCCGTTCATGGGAGAGATGATCTCTGGTGCGGGCAGTACAGCCGCCGCGCTGGTATCGATGGAGAACGACCACCAGTCCGAAAAGGTCGCAGCGCCAGACGGAGCCACTGCCCCCACACGCCAGCGCCCACGTCCATCGCCTGGGAATGTTTCCGTGTGGGCGGTTGCCCCCAGGCCGCTCACCGTTCTGAACGGCTCACACGGCCCGCTGGAGCCTGGGCACCCTTCCATCTCAATCGTGTAACTGGCTGCGCCTGAAACAGCCTGCCAGGTAAAGGTGATGGCTCGCGGGAAATTGGTCAGGATGGTGCCGGGGAGCGGACTCATCAGGATGGGCGCACCTGCGGCAGAAGCCGGAGGTGTATTGGTGACGGCAGCGGTGGTTGTGCGCACCAGAACGCGTTCATTGCCAATGATTTCTGCCGCCCAGCCCACATTGCCTTCCGGGGTGCGGATCTGCCACCACGTGTAGTTGTCCAGCGGTCGCGGGCCATCGATGATGCGCAGGCGGGTACCGGCTGGCATCTGCGAGATAACGCGGCCATCCAGCCCCGGTTCGTTGCGCAGGCGCAGCGCATCCCCGCGCGTGGCCAGCGTGACGATGACATCATCCCCCACAGCCAGCAGGCTGGCCATTTCAGGATTCGCGCCCAATTCCGATTCCAGGCCCACGCTGGTGTTCACACCCGGAAGCAGCGTCTGCTCGTTATCGGCAGAATCTACAACCCAGCCTTCCTGCCCGGCTGCGCTGCGCACCCGCCACCAGTTAAACCCGTTGGCAGATACAGGCCCTTCCAGCAGCGTAAGCACACTGCCAGACCGCAGCCGGCTGACGATGCTGAATTGTGTGCCCGCACCGCTGCGCATATTGAGCGCATCCCCCTCTGTGGTGCGCACCGTAGCCTGCCCACCTACGCGCAGCGTGGCGTCCTGCGGCGCAGTGGGGCCGCTGTCTGCAACTGCTTCGCCGTCACGCACCGGATCGGCCAGTTCTACCCACGCCGGGAACGGTTCCGCCGTAAAGGCTGTACCGGTCAGGGAACCGACCCACACCACCTGCAGCGACTCGCTTCTGCCGCTGTCATAGATTGGGGTGCCTTCGCTGACCACACCGCCGCTGAGATCGACAAAATGCACGGTGCTGGTAGCGGTGATGCTGCTGGTATAGATAAAGCCGTCTGGGGTGCCCCCTGCATCCGCAATCAGGTCTGGGGTGGGCAGTGTACCCACCAGGTTTCCACCGCGCCCCACGACAAACCACTTTGAGACAAACGCAGGATCATACGAAGAAATCAGCAGGTATTCCCCGTTGTTGACGAAATGCACAGCACCCAGCGAATTTTCGGTGTCAGCATATACAGGATACCGTTCGCGCGTCAGCGGGCTGTAGACCTGCACCGTGTTGTAGTGGCCAAACATAAAAGCGTCTGTCAATGCAAAGCGGTCATCCGGCAGCGGGAATGCCACTTCCCCGGTCAGCGGGTGAATATCCGCCCCGATGTAGCCATAGCCCACGCTTGGTGTCACGGTTCCGCTGGCTGTATCCCAGATGAAGTTGTCGAATGGCGGCGTCGCGTCTGTGGCAGAAAGCACCATTGCAAAACCAAGCTGCGTACCGCTGAACCACTGGAAATAGGGTGTCAGGTTAAAGCTCGAAGCAACCGCTGCGGCGCTGGCTTCCGTGCTGTTGAGGGTAGCGGTGATGGCCAGCGTGGCCAGGTCAATGATGACGACATCCCAGCCAGAGGCATTCATCGAATTTCCAAAGGCAATCTGTGTGGAGTCGCGGTTAAACGCGGGGATGCCGCTGTAAGACACATCGAACGGGGGATACTGACCGATGACCGACCGCCGTGCAAAGTCATAAATGGTCAGCAGTTGGTTGTTCGTGCCGCTTTGCCCCACCACGTAGGCGAAATAGTTCCCGTTGGGAGAAACGACAACTGTGTTATGATAGAGATAATCATACCCATCTGCCAACGGCAAAACCAGCTCCTCAACCAATCCGTTGCGATCAGCAAGGATCATTCGATTGGTCTGGTTTTCCAACAGCCAGGCGCTCCAGTCATCCTGGGCATGAAGGGGTATCGTTGTGAGAAGGAGCGCACAGATAAACAACAGCAGCCAACGCAAGCGCATAATCTCTCCTTATGGAATGTGACCGGTGAGAGGTCAACTTACGTTCATTCTCACCGAAGTAGCTGATTGTTGCAAGTCAGGCACGCTAGGCAATGAATGGTACAATTAACTGGATGCGATATACTTCTACCACAAGTCGTATCGTGACGACGAGCCGATCTTATTGGAGGATGCCGTGATTAAGTGTCCTAAATGTAAACGTGAAAACCGCGCCACAGCCAAAATCTGCATTTACTGTGGCACACCGTTGGTCGATGTCACCAAAGATCACGCCGCAACCCGTGCGCTGGATGAACCTGAAATTGAGGAAGTGCTTCCGCGGTGGGGGTCCGCCCGACCCAGCCAACGGATCACGCTGAACATCGTGACAGGTACCGGGGACAAAATCATGTCATTTGAAACCGGGAATCTGCAGGAACTGGTAATTGGCAGACGAGACCCCGCGACCAACGACGCACCGCCGATTGATCTGACGGAGTTCGGTGGGGTAGACAAGGGTGTATCCCGCAGGCATGCAGCCATCATCCGTAAGGATGGCTCGCTGCACATCGTGGATTACGGCAGTTACAACGGGACGTTTCTGAACGGTCAGCGCCTGGTTGAAGATCAGCCACGTGTCCTGCGGGATGGGGATGATCTTCGCTTTGGCCACCTTACGGTGCGCATCTCTTTTGAGAAGCACTAGTGAAACCGGGACGCGATGGCTGAGGAGACACGGGAACGTACCAATGCGCAGTGGTTAGCGGATCTCAGAGGTGCGCCAGAAGTGCAGGCGGTGGCGCTCGAAGATCTGCGCCAGCGCTTAAAGCGCAGTCTTTTGTACTATCTTACACAGGAGCGCAGCGATCTACGTGACCTCGCGGCGCACGAAATCGCGCAGCTTGCAGAAGACCTGGCCCAGGAAGCGACGCTGCGCGTGATGAATAACCTTGATACGTTTCGTGGTGAAAGCCTCTTCACCACCTGGACGAACCGAATCGCGGTACGCCTGGCCATCAGCGACCTGCGCCGCGCCCGCTACCGCGATTTTAGCCTGGATGACCTGACCGCCGATGGCGAGCTGCTCCCCGCAACGCTCAGCGCATCGAATTCTCCTGCTTCACGCCCCGAAGAAGTTACTGAACGGGCCGACGTTTTGCAGCAGATTGATATCGCGCTCAAAGAAGCACTGACCGAGCGCCAGTACCGCGCGCTGGAGGCTGTGGCCCTGCGCGGCATTCCTATGGATGTCGTTGCAGAGCAGATGGGCACGAATCGCAACGCGCTCTACAAACTGCTGCACGATGCCCGCCGCAAACTGCGCGTTCATCTGGATGGACAGGGGTTGTCTATGGATTACGTGATGTCGCTCTTCAGCCAGGATTCTGTGCAGTAGCCACAGAGCGCCCGGTGACGGCAGTGCGGCGGGCACCGTAACGGCAGCAGCCGCTTATTGATTCTTTATGGCTTTTGATGGCTCACAAGGGTTCAAGAGACCCTTCGATTGTTGTCCGAAATCTGCTATAATGGAGCAGTTGCAAGTTAGCCCGACCTTAAACTTTTTACACACGTGGTATTCACCAACTCCTGTGGCTGCTGCGATAGCGTAAATGGCACAAGTTCGGAGAGCCTGAGGAGGACACTCCTTCCGTATGGAACGACGTATAACGGATAACATCGACGAACTAAAACGTGTGCTGCCCCGCCGCCTTAACGAATCGCTGGACCGGCTGGGCAACACAGAAAACCTGCTCGAAATCGTTCTCGACCTCGGACGTATACCCACAGCACGGTTCGTTGACGGCGAAGTTGTGCTGAGCGATCAGGAAGTCTCCCGCGAAGATATCGACGCCATCGTAGATGCTATCGGCACGTTCGACGCAGACAACCGCGCAGGTATGGAGCGAACACTGCACCGCATCTCTGCGATTCGTAACCGTCTGGGAACGGTTGTGGGTTTAACTTGCCGGGTGGGGCGCGCGGTGTATGGCACAATTGACATCGTCCAGGATCTCGTTGAATCTGGCCAGAACGTGCTGCTGCTGGGCCCGCCCGGCGTCGGCAAGACGACCCTGCTGCGCGAAGCGGCGCGCGTGCTGGCAGAAGCCAAACGTGTGGTCATTGTCGATACCTCCAACGAAATCGGTGGGGATGGCGATGTGCCGCACCCCGCGGTTGGGCGCGCCCGCCGCATGCAGGTGGCCCGGCCCGAACTTCAGCACGAGGTGATGATCGAGGCCGTGGAGAACCATAACCCGGAAGTCATCGTCATTGACGAAATCGGGCGCGAGCTGGAAGCTATGGCGGCGCGCACCATTGCAGAACGCGGTGTGCAGCTTGTGGGCACCGCGCACGGTACCGCGCTGGATAACCTGATGCTGAACCCGACGCTTTCGGATCTTGTGGGTGGCATAGAGTCTGTAACGTTGTCAGACGAAGAAGCCCGCAGGCGCGGCACGCAGAAAACGGTGCTGGAGCGCCGCGCTCCTCCTACCTTTGATGTGCTGATTGAGATTCAGTCCCGCGACCGTATGATCGTCCATGAGGATGTCGCGGTGTCGGTTGATGGCCTGCTGCGTGGCCGCCCGATGACGGCGGAACTGCGTTCCCGTAATGAGGTTGGCGAAATTCACAGCGAAAGTGTGCAGCCCGAAATGCGCTCCATGATGATGGAACGCACGCAGGACGGGCGTCCCACCTCGCGCCGCGAACGGGACCGCGACCGGGACCGCGAAGATGGCGCGGGGAGTATGCGCACATCACGGCGCGGCGCGCCGGCAGTGGTAGAAGAACTGCCGCCGCGTTTGCTTGATGTGGCGAATATGCAGAACCTGAAGGTCTATGCCTATGGCGTAGCGCGCAATCGCTTGCAGCAGGCCGCGCGCCGCCTGCACGTCCCGCTGGATATCGTGGATGATTACGGGCGGGCAGATGCCATCGTCACGCTGAAGAATTACTACCGCCGCCGCCCCAAAATCATCGTGGATTCCGAGCGCAAGGGGATGCCCATCTATGTGCTGCGGGCCAACACCGTTTCGCAGATGGAAAACTTCCTGATTGATCTCTTCAACCTGGAGGTGAACCCCAACGACCCTTTTGGGAAAGCCCTCCAGGAGGCTGAAGCTGCGATCGTGAAAATCCGCGCTGGGGCAGCATTTGTGGATCTCGGCCCACAGAACGCGGACGTTCGCCGCAAACAGCACCAGCTCGCCCGCCAAGCGTCGCTGGACTCCCGGAGTTATGGGCAGGAACCCAACCGGTATGTACGAATACTGCACGAAACGGTGTGAGGCGGTCTGGCTGTGCGAGAGCGCCATGAAACCTTGCAGACAGGTATGATCAGGGGCGTGATGCGCCCCTGAACTTTTTGCGCAAAAAAGGTAAAGAAATGCTTGAAATTGAAATTAATCTGACCCTCCAGGATGAACAAAGCGCAGACCCGCTGCTGGATGCTTATGAAACCGACATGCTGCTGCAAAGCACGCAGATTCAGTTGCGCCAGCATATCGAGAGCCGCCTGGCCGAAATGACCTGCGACGAGCATCACGAAGCGCCTAAGGTTAAGGTTACGGCGGTGTACTCCCGCCAGGACGAGCAGATTGACGTTGAATATCACGTGGATACCTGCTGCAAAGCACTGCTGGTGCGTTCGGTGGCGGCACTCAGCCGTTAAGCAGGCGGGGCGGAAGCTCGGAACTTCCGCCCCTGCGCACAACCCTAAATGCGGATCTCCCGCCGCTCAAACATTATCACGGCTGCCACCAGCATCGCTGCCGCCACCACCGTAAGCCCCAGAAACGCGGGCCACACCAGACCTGACTGCAGGACTTCCAGGGCGTTGTACTGCGTTGTGAACGACAGTTGACGCAGGCTATCTGCAAAGTCGGTACGGGCAGCCGTGCCGATAGTGTCCAGCAGGAAGCTGCCCGTGACGAATGTCGCGGCAATGGCTGCGGCGGTGGCACGTCGTCGTACCAGTACGCCCATCAGGATGGTAAACGCCAGCACCAGAAACGAACTGGGCAGAAGGTTAATGGAACCCTGAAGCAGCAGCCACTGATCAAGATCACGGGCGTTGGCGTTCAGGAATCCGCCGCTTACCAACCCCACATGCCCCAGCATCACAATCACGGTGGTGAACAGCAGATAGGCGGCGGTCTTTTCCAGGATGATGCGCCAGCGGGGGAGCGGCCAGCTCAGCACAACATCCAGGATGCCGCTTTCTTCTTCACCGCTCGTCACACTCAGCCCACTGAGTACCGCGTAGGTGGCCATCAGCAGCACCATGTAGATGTGGTACGAGAAGGCGATGAACCCCGTCACCGTCCCCAGCGCCTCGATGTCCGATAGGCCAAAAGCCTGCATCAGACCTTCTGGCAGCGTGCGCGCCAGTGTCACATACTGCTGCAAACCTGTCAGATCCGGTACGAGCAGCACGGTGAGGATGCCATAGATGAACAGCCCCAGCCCCCAGTAGAGCGTTTGCCGCCAGTGGCGGCGTACCATTTCGCGGAATACGGTCCCGGTCATTGCATTGTCTCCTTCTGCCGCCCATGCGTGGCCAGCTCTGAACCAGCGTGTGACCTGTCTTCGCCATAGAATGCCAGGAAGATCTCTTCGAGAGTCGGCTCCTGCACGTGCAAATCCACCACATACTGCTTCCCGATTGCCCGCAGCAGCGGGTCGAAATCGCCGCGCAGGCGCAGCTTGACCGTGTTTGCCGAAGCGTGGACATCGCTCACACCCGGCACATTGGCCAGTGCGCTGATCTGCACCGGTTCACGGTACTGCACAGTAACCCAGCGGAAATCTGCATGCGTCAGCGTCGAAACCTTTTCGACAGCCTTAAGTTCACCATCGCGCAGAATTGCCACCCGGTCACAGATCGCCTGCACTTCGCTGAGCACGTGCGACGACAGGAACACTGTTTTGCCTGCCGCCCGCCATTCGCGCATCAGGTCGTTAAAAATCTGCTGCATCAGCGGATCAAGACCGCTTGTGGGTTCGTCCAGAATAAGCAGGTCAGGTTGGTGCATCAGTGATAGAATCAGCCCGATCTTGCGCTTGTTGCCGGTCGAATAGTCGCGCATGCGCTTGGATGTATCGAAGTCCAGCCGCTCTGCCAGTTGATGGGCATAGTGCAGGTCGGTAAGGCCGCGCATCCGCGCTGCATAGCGGATAATGTTCTCGCCGGTTTGGTTCGGCCAGAGTGCAAGTTCCCCAGGCAGATAGCCGATACGCCGGTGAATGGCCATGCTGTCCTTGTGCGGATCAAGCCCGAAAACGGCGGCCTGCCCACTGGTGGGCCGGATGAAGTCCATCAGCAGGCGAATCGTCGTCGTTTTGCCCGCGCCATTGGGGCCCAGATAGCCGAAGATTTCGCCCTGGGTCACGTTCAGCGTGAGGGTATTCAGCGCTGGCTGCTTACTGCCTGGATAGACTTTGGTGAGATCGTTGGTTTGGATGACATTCATACCTTTTTGTCCTTACTGTGGCGTAGCTGGCGGTAGCTGGCGATCAACTGATCCAGGGCGAGCCTGCCAGCCTGGGTATCGCCCCCATCCGGCGCGATCATCCTGCGCACGACATCGGCCAGCACCGGGCCGAATTCCTCAAGTGACGGGATATATTCCGGGGGCAGCATTTCATCGACCTGGAAGAAACCGTAACGAATGATCGACAGGGTGTAAACCACCATCTGCGGCGTCAGATCCGCCCGGATCAATCCCGCTGCCTGGCATTGCTGGACGAATTCCAGCCCGAAACCCCGCATCTGCTGGTACATCGGTTTCTGGGTAACCGCGCGCATCAGCTCACCCAGCACCCGTTTATCCCGCGTAACCACTGCCTTCAACATGGGGTTGGTGGCAATCCCGATCAAAGAATAGCGGTACAGGTTGTAAATACTGCCGCCGTCAGGATCAAGCGTCATGGCGCGCGCCACCTCAACCAGTACCCTTTCTGATTCGCGCAGAATGAGCGCTTCGAACAAGGCTTCTTTGCTGCTGAAGTGCAGGTACACCGCGCCTTTCGAAATCCCTGCCTCGGCGGCGATGTCGTTGATGGAGGTCTTGCTGTAGCCCAGTCGGCTGATCAGTGCAGCGGCAGCATCAAGGATGCGTGTTTCGCGCGCCACATTCGCGGGTTTTCCTGGTTCTGCGGTTTGGGGTTCGTTCGTACCCATCGCTGACCTCGTGACCGATATGGTCTATCTGGTCAAATCGTAAGCCGATATGCGTGCGCTGCTCCCCCCAGAAATTGGGGGATACGCGAAAACCCGCTATGGCCACAACAGCACACGTGTGCTTTAATCAACGCCAGTATTCTGGTGCTGTATTCGCCCCGTGCAAGAGAGTGAGTCGCCCATGCTGCCGGCCGTAGAACGCTTCGAGACCAATACCGGAGTTCGCATTTACCGTATTCCGATGATGGTGTTTCCTAACGGGTTTATCGGGTTCAGCTATGTGGTGCTGAACGCCGGGCCGCCCACCCTCATCGACTGCGGTTCGGGTTACGGCGACAGCAATGTTCATCTGATGGACGGCCTGAACACCCTTCACGATCAGTTTGGGGAAGCGCTGAAACCTGGTGACATCCGCCGCATTCTCGTAACACATGGTCACATCGACCATTTCGGCGGGGTGGCCTTTATGGTCGAACAAACCGGCGCTGTGGTCGGCATCCACGAACTTGACCGCCGCGTCCTGATGGCCTACGAAGAACGCGTCATTATGGCCACCAAAGACCTGCGCGTTTACATCGAGCGCGCTGGTATTCCCCCGGAAGAGCGCCAGCAGCTTATGGATATGTACGGTTTCGGTAAGAAGCACTTCAAGTCTGTGAATGTGGATTTCAGCCTTGATGAGGATACCCAACTGGACGGGATGCAGTTTATCCACACACCAGGGCACTGCCCCGGCCAGGTGTGCATTCTCATCGGCGATACGCTCATCAGTGCGGACCATATCCTTTCCCGCACCACCCCACACCAGGCCCCGGAGAGCATCACGCATTATACCGGCCTGGGTCACTACCGAGACGCGCTGCGAAAAGTCCAGAAGATCCCCGATGTCGTTCTGGCATTAGGCGGGCACGAAGACCCGGTGCGAAACGTATACCGGCGCATCGAGGAAATCCAGGCCAGCCACGAGCGCAAACTGACCCGCGTGCTGGATATCGTCAGGGGTATGGGGCATCCTGCCACCATCGCCGAAATCACACGCACGCTTTACCCGGATAAGACCGGCTACGATGTGCTGCTGGCGCTGGAAGAAGCCGGGGCGCACATCGAGTTTCTGTACCAGCACGGCTACCTTTCAGTAGCCAACCTGGACGAAGTCGAACTGGAAGATAACCCGGTGCTGCGCTATAGTGTGTCAACATCATCATCTCAGACATCTTAGCAGCTTCGCCGCCGCAGCACGAATTCCGCGCCTAACTGTTTGTTTTACGAAAAGATAACGAAGTGTATACAGAGTATTAACCTGATTGCCGGGTCATCCCCATGTTATCGCTGGGGTGCGCATGTTACAATAACTAACCTGGGCAATCGTTTGAGGTTTTGAGGCCATGCTGGCAATGGTTGTGGAAGATGACACAGGACTACGTTCGATCTACCGCAGGGTACTGGAACGAATAGACTTTGAGGTGCTGGAAGCCCCAGACGGTATGGTTGCAATGTCGCTGCTGGAAACGCACACACCGGATATCGTCTTCCTGGATATGCTGCTGCCCAATATTAACGGGGCAACGGTGCTTAGCCACCTGACCACCACGCCGCGCCTTCAGCAGACCCGTGTGGTGATTGTCAGTTCCAACCGTCAGTTCGAGAAGCTGCTGCAGCCAGATCTGCCCATCAGTTTCGTCCTGAAGCCAATACGACCAGCACAGATTCGCGAATATGCGCTCGCCGTCCTTGAAAAGTAACCCAACGGAAATCAGCGATGCCGCCGTTTGAGTATGAAGCATTAGTCGGGCACCTCTATGTGGTGGGTGGGCGTTCCATCAGCGCACCGCCATCCGGGGCTCTCGTCGAAGTCGCACCGTTGAAAGCGGCGCGCGGGCGCGAAACAGACACCTTCTTTGCCCTCGTCCTGCCCTCCGGCGATGCCGTTGCACCAGCAACCTTTTACGAACAGATGGCGCATCTCAGCGCAGAGCGGTACTTCGACAGCGGCGGCAGTGTAACGGCTGCCATGCGCGCCGTCTTTGCGCATTTGAACGAAAACCTGCTGGAACACAACCGCACCACACGAACCCGCACCTACGAGGCCAATATCGTGTGTGCGGTGCTGCGCGGCAGTGACCTGATTGTTGGCAGGGTTGGTTCTGGCATTATCCTTCTGATGACCGGCGAGCAGCTCGAAACCCTGCCCGCTGACCTGACGAATGACGAAGCGCTGTATGGTGCGCCCCTGGGTGTACAATCCACAGCGGATGTTAAGCTGACGCGCCACAAAATTGCAGTCGGCTCGCGTTTGGTGCTAAGCGATGCAAACCTTGCAGAGTTCCCCACCCACCAGATCAGGGATGCGCTCCGTCAGCAGGATGTGGGTGCCGTCCTGGTGGCATTCAAAGAGCTGGCAAAACTTCAGCTAACGCTGCTTGCCATCGAGTTTGTGCCGCCTGAAGCGCCTGTCGCGCTGCCGGTATCGGTCCCCGAAGGCGAATCCACAAGTGCCGTCATGGACGCACAGCGCGCCCAAAGCAGCAGGAAACGCGCCAAAGAAGCCGAGGCGCAGAGCCAGAAGACAAGGCGTGGGCTGGGGCGCACCGGCGCGGTCATTGCGAAACAGACGCAGATCAGCGCAGGGGCCGCAGCCGGACGTCTGGCCAGCACACTTTCTGTTGTGAATAAGACCATCGAACACTACTTCGGCGCACCGCCGGATGGCAAACGCCCCTGGTTCACGCTGCCGGTGGCCACGGGCAGTGCAGTGCTGCTGCCCGTCGTCATCGTCATGATCGTGGTCGGCTTATGGCTGTCTGGCACCGGAGAAAGCCAGTTTGAGATCTGCATCCAGTCCACCAACGATGTTGTCCTGGTCGCGCGCGATGTTCCGTCCAGCAATCCGGTTGGCACAGTAACTGCCTGGAATGCCGTGATCGCCCAGGCACAGGAATGCCAGCGTTTGCGCCCCGGCGATCTGAGCAGCGCTGCCGTTATCCGTGAAGGCCAGGGCATTATTGATCAGATCAACCAGGTTTCGCGCCGGGAAGCCACAGCCCTTTATTCGCTGTCTGGCCAGATCAGGCGCGTAATTCTGAAGGGCGAGGATATGTATCTGCTGGCAGAGGTGGAAGAGGGCCAGCGTGTGTACCATACGCGGCTGGAAAACGGCACCCTGGCCCGCACGCCCACACCTATCCCAGACATGAGCACGGGGGCTACTGTCGATGATTTCCCCGTCGGCATCATCATCGATATCGCTTTCTCCGAATTCGACAACGCCATTTATGCCCTGTCTGCCAATGGCACGCTGGTGCGCTGTGAACGACGCCTCACGCAGGACTGCTCCGCCCAAACGCTGCGCGGCTCAGAAAGCTGGGTTACCCCGGTCGCCATGCAGATCTGGATACGCGAAGGGCGCATGTATATTCTCGATCCCGGCGCGAACCAGATCTGGCGCTACCTGCGCGAAGGGGGATCATACAGCAACACCCCAAGCGGCTACTTTGAAGGGCAGAACCGCACCAACATCAACGAGGCGGTAGATTTCGGCATCGACAGCCCGCCCACCGGCAACGTGTTTATCCTCTCCAGCGATGGCAGCCTGCGCAGCTACAACAGCGGCGAATTGGACCCGAATTTCCTCGTCACAGATTTCCCGGTTGGGCAGGAAATCCGCAGCGCGCAGTCGATGTATCTGGATACGAATCCGGTGGATCAGGCGATTTACATCACAGACCGCAACACGCGCACCATTTACAAAGTGACGCTGGGCGGTATGCGGCGCGGCATTTACCGCGTCTTTGACGATGAACCATTTTCTGCCCTTAGCGGTGTGGCCACAGATGGCGCGAGTACACTCTTTGCCGTCGCTGGCAACACCCTGTTCTCACTACAGGAGTAACTGACATGCAGCAGCCCCCACAGAAAGCGCAACTGCGCCTGGAAATTCCGGCCAACATGCAAACGCTGTACGCCAACGTCGTGATCGTCAGCCACACACACAGCGAGATGATTCTGGATTTCGTCCAGGTGATGCCCAACGATCCGCGCGCCCGCGTTGTCTCGCGCATCGCCATGACCCCGGCCAATGCCAAACTGTTTTTGGGTGCGCTTGGGCAGAATATTGGCAATTTTGAGACCAAACACGGCGAAATCTCGACGCCACCCAAACCGGTGACGCTGGCTGACCAGCTCTTCAACAACATCAAATCAGACGAACCCGATACGGAGTAGGCTATGCAAGACCTTGACCCCATCGTTGTCACGCTGCGCCGCATCCTCACGGAGAAGAACACCGCACGCGATGCCGCTATTGCACGCTCGCGGGAACTGATACGCCACTGCTCGGAGTGCATACGTGCCGTTCATCGCCGGGAGTGGGACGCCGCACAGGTAAAACTCGGCCTGATCCGCGAGGCGGTGCAGGCCTACCGCGAAGGTATCGCGGCGCATCCTGATCTTTATTACAGCGGCTACACCCAGGATGCCTTCAAAGAAGTCGTTGAGGCACATCTCACCTACGCGGTTATTCGCGGTCTGCCCCTGCCTACCCCCGAAGCGCTGGAAATGGAACCGGCAACGTACCTGTTGGGAATGGCCGAGGCGGCAACGGAATTGCGGCGCTTTATCCTGGACATCATGCGCCAGGAAGATGCACACAGCGCTGAGGCCGAACGCCTGCTCGCCTGGATGGACGCCATCTATGATGAACTTGTCGCCTTCGACTTTCCAGATGCCATCACGGGTGGGCTGCGCCGTCAGACGGATGTTGTACGCGGTGTGCTGGAGCGCACACGTGGCGATCTCACCTCCAGCCTGCGCCAGCAGCAGCTTCAGGACGCCCTGGCCCGCTTCGAGCAGCGCATTAGCGACGCCGAGTAACGCGGCGTCGCACCGCCCGCATCGTCGTCCACTGCACTCCGTGCTGTGCTAAAATGGATCAAATTGTAGCCACACGGAGTGTACTTCCTATGTATTCAGTGTGTTCTGTCTCTGTACCTGCCTCCCGCCCGTTTTTCCTCTTGCGTCCCATCCCATTCGGTGTCCTGTTCCTGCTGCTGGCAGTGCTGCCCGCAGCGGCGTTCGCACAGGACGAACGTCTTGACAAAACGGTGATTGATGCGCTTGCCACCAGCGTCGTGCAGATCGTTACATTCAGTGACGGGGAGGCCATCGCTACAGGCACAGGTACCATCGTGGATAGCAGCGGCCTGATCTTTACAAATGCCCATGTGGTGGAAGGCGGTGATGACTTCGCCATCCTGATTCTGGAAGATCAGAATGAACTGCCAGTGCTTCGTTATTATGCCACAGCACAAACCGTGTTCGAAGAACTGGACTTTGCCATTCTACAGATCAACCGCAGCGACAGCGGTTCGATTGTGCTGCCCAGTTCCCTGGATCTCCCCGCTGTCGATGTCATCAACACGTCCACAGACGAAGTTGCACGGGGCGACACCGTCTACATTTTTGGCTATCCGGCCATCGCCGATGGCTACTTCGCGCAAATTCAGGGGACAATCACCACCATCCAGAACGGCGAAATCGACGGTACCCGCCTGCCCGTCTGGTACCAGACCGACGCCGAAATCTCTCCAGGAAACAGCGGTGGTCTGGCGGTTAACAGTCAGGGTGCGCCGGTTGGCATTCCGACGGCCGTTAACACCGAAAGCGCCACCGGCGGCAGGCTGGGCGGCATTCTACCCTTCACCACCGTCCTTGCGCTGATCGAATCTGGCACGACGACTGTTACCGGAACACCAAACACCCCGCAGGCAGACGAACCAGACGAGACCGACACTACCAGCAGCACGGCCATCGGCGCAGCGGATATCAACCTTGAATGCGATAATGGCGATGCCATTACCAACGGCACACGCGTGACCGTTGTGCAGATGCGCTCTGGGTTCACCTATCGCGCAACAGTCATCGGCGCGCGGGATTTTGACCCCGTGCTGATGGTCGTTAATCCTGATGGCGAAAGCGGTTTCTGCAATGACGATGCGTCCGTCGCCAGCACCTATGCCGTTCAGCTAGGTGATCTCGGCACCATAGAAGGCAACGCGCGCGCGGCGCAGGTCGAATTTTCCCAGTCCAGCGCCAGCCTGGCAGATATGCAGTTGGTGGTGGGTGGCTACCAGGGTATGGCTGGAACCTTTGCCCTTATCCTGGAAGGCATGGCGGTAACCCCGGCGGATGGGCTGGGCGATCCGTTTTCGGTGCTGCTGACACAAAGTGTGATCGATTCTGGGAATTCGCTGGCGGTCTTTATGATCGGGGCAGAATCCCAACTGGATCCATTCATCAGCACGATCGAGAATGGTGAAGGCATTACCGACACGGAAGGTTACCCCATCGAATGCGATGACGCGGGCGACCTTGATCTCTGCTGGGGAGAATCGATTGACCTCACAGATTTTTACCTGGCGCGGGGTAACCGGGTTACACAGGGGGACAGCCGCGACCCCATGCTGGTGCTGGATCCCGCGCAGGCTGCGGATGCAGGTTACGAAAGCATGACGTTCTACATGTCCAGTTACGAGGGAAGCTCTACCGGCAACTACATCGTGGTCTTTCTGATATCGATTGACTGAAATGTTCACAAGACAGGTTTGCAGTAAGGGCCATTCGCCAGGCGAACGGCCCTCGCTGTGTCTGAACCGCTATTGGACTGCTGTAACGCTCTGTCACGCGATATAATTACGCACAGTGACAAAGATTCAGAGAAGCAGCTTAAGGTGTATGACACTTTCAACCCTTTGTGTTAATGCAGATCGACTCCGCGAAGATTTCGAAGCGCTGGCAAAGATTGGGGCAACAGGCAGCGGCGGGGTAAACCGGCTGGCGCTTTCTAACGAAGATCTGGAAGCGCGCGCCTGGTATGCAAGCCAGATTGACGAAGCCGGGCTGGTGGTGCGGGACGATGACGCCGGGAATCTCAGCGGAATACTGCTTTCACCGCTGGACGACGCCAGGACGCTGTTGGTAGGTTCACATCTGGATACGGTCCCGAACGGCGGCAAGTACGATGGATCTGTGGGCGTTCTGGCCGCCCTCGAATGCCTGCGCACCATCAAAGAGGCGGGGATTGCGCTGCCTGTCCATCTGGAGGCCATCAACTTTACAGACGATGAAGGCTGCTGGCAGTCGCTTTTCGGCAGCCGCGGTCTTACAGGCAAGCTGACGCCTTTATACCCGGTGGATCGTGACGCCGATAACGGCGCATTCCGTGCCGCCCTGTTCCGTGCCGGCATTCGCCCGTCCGATGTACACAAGGCCGCGCGTGATCCGGACAGCATCCTGGGTTACCTCGAGCTGCACATCGAACAGGGGGCGAGGCTTTATCGCAGCGATGTGCCCATTGGGATCGTGACCGGCATCGTGGGGCGCACCACCTATAAGCTGACCTTTCACGGCGAAACCGGGCATTCTGGCACTGCGGGCCTGGATGAACGCCGCGATGCGCTGCGTGCTGCCGCCGCCTTTATCATCGAAGCGCACCACCGGGTAAGCGCCGATCACCCCGAAGGGATCTTCAACTGTGGCAATATCCTGGTGGAACCCGGCGCATTTAACCTCATCCCTTCGGTGGCAGAACTGACCATCGAATGCCGTCACCCGCGCGAAGATGCGCTTCAGGTGCTGGAAGCGATGCTGCTGACACTGGCAGAGGATAGTGCACACCTGCATCATGTCACGGTCACTTCGCAGCGCGTGATTCATATGCCAGCCGCCGCGATGTCTGAATGGGTGATGGACATGATCGAAGATGCCGGGCATCGCATTGGTGTGCAGTCCATGACGCGTATGGTGAGCTATGCCGGGCACGATGCGCAGATGCTGAGCGATTTCACCCCGTCTGGTATGATCTTCATCCCATCCGCACTGGGTGTCGCCCATAATCCGCGCGAATTCACCGAATGGGATCATGTGGTGCTTGGGGCAAATGTCCTGCTCCACACGCTGCTGAATATGGCTTTGTACGACGCGCGCTGATGCAGAAAACAAGCCCTGCATCAACGCGCGCCTGCGGGGTTACCCAGCGCGCTGCTTAGCGCCCGGTAAGTTGGTTCAGGGCAGCCGACGCGAGGTCGAAGAGGCCGCGCGCCGTTTCGGCAGTGCTGATTCCGGTTGCTGCCGCGTCAAGGGTTGTGCCGGCCTGGCAGTTGCCGGTGAAAAGATCCCAACCCAACCGGCTGAGATCCAGCCCCCCATTCACGTTATCGGTGGCGGCTTTCAGGTCAGGTACCAGGATACCGTCCTGTACCGGCAGTTGGTAATTCTCCGGGATGGCTGGGCGCAGTTGACGGCAGCCGCTGGTATCGCCGTTCTGGGCATTCGTCCAGAACTCAAGCAACTGCGCGTTCTGCCGCTGCGCTTCGTCAATGATGGTCAGCATGGCACCCGCGTGGCTGTTGATCTCAAGCTGCGTAAGCCCCGGTGTTGGGCTTGGTTCAAGGGTTGGCAGTTCCGTGTTTGTTGGCACAAGCTGGGGCGTCTCGTTCGGGCTGGCATTATCCCCTGGGGTCCCGGGGAGATTGTTCCCTGGTGGAGGGTTGGCAGCGAGGTCGCTCACAGCCTGCACCAGTTCCGTCTCCAGCGCGGGAATCTGAGCCAGCACATCGTCCAGCGCGGTTTGCGCCGCCACGCGCACGCTGGTGGCCATGAAGATTGTGGTTCCGCCACAGGCATTGTCGAAACCGGTCCTGGCACCCTGGTAGCGCGCGAGCAAATCGTTGTAGCGCGTGAGCGCTGCCAGCGCGGCTGGCGCATTCTCCACCTGCGGCGTAATTATTACGGCGGTCGGGTTTACGAACGGATAGCCGCAGAAGAGCTGCTGTCCCTGTTCGTTGGCCGTAAGCTGAGCATCCAGCGCCTCGGCATCGGCCCGCAGAGTACCAAGGTTGGCCTGGGCCTGTGCAAGTGCGTTCCGCACGGGTGACACAGTATCGGGGGTAGGGGGCGCTATCTGGGAGATTTCCCCCCCAGGGGCGTTGTTTCCCATGCTCAGGTTGGCGGCGACCAACCCACCGAAAGTGAGCAGCAGCACCCCCTGCAGCATAAGCATAACCCGCACTGGCACACGCAGTTTCCTGGTGCGGCGTCCATAGAGGGCGATTTCTTTCAGCAGATCGATGACCCACTTGTTCTCGTCCCTGCCCAGCGCATCCTGAACCGCCTCCCCTTCGTCGCGCACAATGGCCTGATCCAGGGCGCGAAACTGGCCCAGCGCAAACTCGGCAGCAGATTTGATCTCCGGGTTCTTCTCGCGCATATAGGCAGTTCGCAGAGACCTGATGGCTTTTGGGGCACCGGAGTCTCCCAACCAGTAGGCCGCTTCAACACGGGCTTCGACGCTCTGTTTCGGTGTTAACAGGATGCGTATCTGACGTTCAAGCTCCGCCTCAAACTCCTCAACGGTGCGTTCCCCTGAGGACGGGTCTGCGCCAGAATCCACATCCGTAACATCTGCAAACGGGTCTACGCCTGTTAATTCGTCATCGTTCAGTTCGTCAAAAATATCGTCGCTCATTCGCACATCCAAGAAGACATCCTGGGCCAATACGCCAATTATAAGAGTTGAAACGGTATTCCGAAAGCAGCCCGCAAAGAGAAATTTGACACCAGAACGAGTGTTCGTTTATACTGTAGAACAGTTATTCGCCTTGTGAGCGGGGCTTACCATGAAAAAGTTCGAAAAACTCTCAGAAAGACAGCAGAACATCCTCCGGTTTATGGATCGCTACATTACCAGCAACGGCTTTCCACCAACCATCCGTGAAATTGGGGAAGCGACCGGGATCAATTCTACCTCGGTTGTTAACTACAATCTGAACAAGCTGGTGCGCATGGGCTATTTGCAGCGCACAGCCACCAAGTCGCGCGGGCTTAAACTGGTTAAGGCGCTGCCTGGCAAAGGGACAAGCTCACCCGTGCGCGCCGGAGATTTCCTGCAGGTGCCGCTGATCGGGATGATTGTGGCGGGGCATCCGGTTTCCGTCCCGGAAGATCTGCAGCAGGCGCTTAGCGACGAAAACGCCTTTGATGTGCCGCCGGCAATGCTCAACGGTATTGATCCGTCAGAGGTTTATGCGCTGCGCGTGAAGGGGGACTCGATGATCGACGCCATGATTCAGGACGGCGACATCGTGATTCTGCGCAAAACTGCCACAGCCCGCAATGGTGAAATGGTCGCGGTGTGGTTAGAAGAACGCAGCGAAACAACCCTCAAATATATCTACTTTGAGGATGCGGAACGGGTTCGCCTGCAGCCTGCCCACCCCACCATGGATCCGATTTACGTCCAGGCCAAACAGTGCAGTATCCAAGGGCGTGTGCTGTCTGTGATGCGCCTGGTGCAGTAATTGGGCCACATCCGTCAGCAGCAGCTAACGGTCAGGGTCGAAGCGTAAGAAAGGGTTCATGCCCTTGTCTCCCAGAAGGTGCGGCGCTTCGACAAAGATTCCAGTACCCTCTACAGCGACACGCCCATCCGGCAGGGTGAGTGTGCCTGCTGTAATGATTTTGCGTCCCTCTTTGCGTTCCACGCGACCTGTTACGCGCACCCGCACCGCGAGCGGTACTGCCAGGCGCAGGTTAATGTTAAGGTTGACCGCCAGAACACGGTAACCGGCATTCCACGCCGCCCCGCCCATCGCTTCATCAACCAGTGTAACCAGCGCCCCGCCATGCACATGCCCTGGCGGTCCTTCTTTGCTGGCATCCACTTCTAACTCGGCAAACAGGCTTCCAGGTGCATCCGCATAGAACTGTACCCCGAAACCGGCAGGAACCGGCGCAGAAAGAAAGCGCGAACTTTGGATTGGGTAAGGATAGTCTGTCACGAAAGCAATTCCATCACTTTCTTAAATGAGCGCCCAATAAAATTTAACAACAAAACGCGCGAGACTTCGGTTAAACTCCAGAAAGAGTTGAAGGATTGCGCGATGCCAATAACAATTCAATGGGATACTGAAGCACACACCGTTATTCGATGGGAGATGGTGGGTACATGGACGTGGGAAGACTTCTATGCCGCCGTCGCCGAGACCCGCAATTTACGAGCTGCCGAAGTGGCTCGCCAACCCATCGTCAACATTCTAGATATGACGAAGAACACCACAAAGCCCCTCGGCATGGTCATGCATGGGCGGAATGCGATGCAGGTGCGTACAAACCCGGCAGATCAGGTTATTTTCGTCACAACCAACCAGTTCATGCAAACCATGATCAATAGTTTCCGTATGGTGTACCGTGAGCTTGGCCGCAATGTCCACATCGTATCCACACTGGACGAAGCACGCATCCAGGCCGATCTTCTGAAATCTCAGATGCCGCTCGGCGATGTGAAATAAGGTGTGGAGAGACACTTATACCCCCAACTGACCCAGCGTCGCGCTGATGCTGGCAGTGTAAGCAACTGAGGGATCACCATTTTTAAGCTGCCACGATGTTGCATGAATGTCAGTTCAACTACTATTCATGATGAGGTCGGGTGGTCAGCCTGAAACGCGTTTAGAGACTGCAACATTGTTTCAGTTTCGTAAATTTGGCCGTCAACACCTGGTTGGTGGGTCGGTTGTGCAGCGCACATGGGTAACCAAGCAGGTCGGTTCTGCTGCGCTTTTTCATGCCCCTCAGCCTCCCTGCCTCCTTCTCCCACTGAGGATCTGAGGGGGTGAATCGCAGGTCCTAAAGTTCCCTCGCCCCTGCGTGGGCTGAGGGGATTTAGGGGTGAGGGGCAAAGATACCTGAGCAGTTACGTTTATTTTATTAAGTCGTCAATAAATATCTACTGGGTAAACAGGTACAGCTAAAATTTTGTCTCTGCCACGCAAGAACCGTCGGCCTGGCGTAAGCGGCACACCTCTCTCATGGATGCTGCGTCAGCGTCCCGGTTTTACCAGGGCGCTCCACCACCTGCGCCCCGAACGCAGCCAGATCCTGCCTCAACCGTGCCAGCACGGAGCTGTCTCCTGTAACCTCAAGCACCAGGGCCGGGTTGCCTTCCTGCAAGTTCGTCTCAAGGTCTTCGATCTGAAACGTTTTGAAGCCAGATTCCAGCAGATTGGCGGCAAATCTGCCGGTGGCATTCCCTACCAATCCGCCAACGAGCACGCCTGCACCCAGCGCGATAATCGGCCCCACACCAGGGAGCGTTAGCGCACCCAACTGCACCAGGCCAAGCGCCGTCATCGCGGCTCCCAGTGTTCCTCCGGTAATGCCGCCTTCATCTGCACTGATTTTGTCATCGATGATGACTGTTTCGCCGCTTGCCGCTTTCGCAACAATAGCGGCACGCTGAACGTCCAACCCCTCTATGCGGACAACAGAATTCAGTGCTTTGGTAAGCCCGGTGCGCGAAGGGAAAATCGCGACGATAAGCTGCTGTGCCATCTCACGTTCTCCAATTCTGGTTCGTAAATTCCAACGTCCAGTCTAACACGAAAAAGCACGACTTCATGACTCTGCCCCGGTTATTGCCGGTGATTGGTCGCCCCACATGCACCAGACCAGCGCAATCGCGGCGCAAATGCGCTACAATCAGAAACATCGTTGCAATCAGCGTTCCTGAATCGTAACACCAGAGACGGGGATGAAAGTTGCGCCTTCCCAAAGCCACCTATATACTACGGTTACCATTAAGCCGATCTTCAGAGTAAACTTATGGTTGATGAAAATTCCTCACAACATCCAGGTATGCTGGGCGAAGTCGAAAAGCTCAAATCCCTGGCGGAAGAAATAACGACATCTCTGCGCAGTCAGCGTGATATCCTGAAGACGCGAGGGCTTACGCTCCCGCCGATGACGATGCAGGTCCTTACAACCATTGTCAACGAACTCAATATGCTGGAGCATTCCCTGACCAGCGAGACCACCGAACTGGGGCAACTGCGGTCATTAGCGGATAATGCCGCGATGATCAACTCGTCGCTGGAAATGAATACCATCCTCACCAATGCGATGGATGTCATCATCAGCCTTACGGGTGCAGAACGGGGTTACATCATTCTGCGCGAACTTCAAACCGGAGACATCCTGTTCCCCGTGCGGCGCGAAAACGAACTGGCCGGCCACACCACCAATGGCGGCACCCCACAAATCAGCATGACGATTGTCCGCGAAGTGTTAGATACAGGCACCCCCATGCTAACGGACAACGCCTATAAGGATGAGCGGCTGGCCAACAACGTGAGCATCGCCGCGCTTACCCTGCGCTCTGTGCTGTGTGTGCCGCTCAACTACAAAGGCGAGATTATCGGCGCAGTGTATGTGGATAACCGCCTGCGCACCGGGGTCTTTGAACAGCGCGAGAAGACACTGCTCGTCGCTTTCGCCAACCAGGCCGCAGTCGCCATGGAGAACGCGCGCCTGTACGCTGCGCTCAAGAAATCGCTGGCAGAAATCACCGAAGTAAAAGACCTGATCGACAACGTATTTGAGTCGATCGGAAGCGGTGTCATCACCATCGATATCGAGAATCTGATCCTCACCCTGAACCGGGCCGCCGCCGCTATCCTGGCGCGCCATGACCGTGGCGCAGTGCTGGGTAAACCGCTGAAGGAACTGCTGAGCGATCTGGGGGATGAGTTTGCAGAAGCGCTTGGCAAAGTGCAGCGCGGAGACGAGAAACAGGTCTTTGAAGGGCGGATGGCGGTCGCCAAACGCGATATCTCTGTGAATATGAAGCTCAGCCCGCTGAAAGACGCTGGCGGCAATCCTCAGGGCTCGGCCATTGTGCTGGACGACGTTACAGAGCAGCGCGAGCGCGAAGAAATGCTTACGATCATGAAGCGTTATCTGCCGCCGGAAATGGTCGATAACATCCATTCGATTGCCCGTCTTGATCTTGGTGGTGAACGCCGCGAAGTGACCTGCATGTTCGTCGATGTTCGTTCGATCGCGTCTATGCCCACCGGGCTGCGTCCACCGCAGATCATGGAAATGGTTAATGTCTATCTCTCCCGTGCGACCGAATGCATTCATCAGGTGAAGGGTGTGATCGACAAATACATGGGGACCGATGTCATGGGGTTGTTTAATTCACAGCTTAACCCTATGCAGGATCACGCCGCGCAGGCGGTGGAAGCGGCGCTGCTCATCCGCGATGCCTTTGTCGAACTTTATGCGGAACTGGGACTTGCCCCCGACCCCCACTATTACCGTCTCGGCATTAACTCTGGTGTAGCGACGCTGGGCAATGTGGGCAGCAGCCATCGCCGCGATTTCACCGCCATCGGCGACACAATCAACCTGTCCAAACGTCTGGAAGAAAATGCGACACCCGGTCAGATGATTATCAGCGAGTACACCTTGGCCTATCTGGAAGCATCTGGCCAGCCGCTGAGCTTTCGCTACCAGGAACTGGAACCGATTCAGGCTAAAGGACGCCAGCAAAAGACCCGCGTATACGAGATATTCAGGCTTTAACCTATGTCGATTGAAGAGACCAACAAGATCCGCACACCTGACGAACCGCCTTCATCACAGGAACGTATTCGGCAGCTTATGCGCCACATCGATGATGTTACTGAACTACTGCGCAGCCAACAGGATTTATTGCGTCGCCGCGGTATGAACCTGCCTACCGGTTCTCTGGAGGGGCTGAAATCGCTTCGCGCGCGGTTGGAAGAGATCAGCAAACATATCGTCCACACACAGGTTGAGCTGCGCCAACTGCGGGCGCTGGCAGAAACCGCCGCGCTGATTACCTCTACGCTGGATACCAACGAGGTCCTGAACCAGGTTATCGATACGGTGATTCAGCTCACCGGGGCAGAACGTGGCTACATCGTCCTTAAGAACCGCCAGACAGGTGAGCTGGATGAGTTCCGCGTGGCGCGCGGTATGGACAAGGAACAGCTTGCGATTTCCCCCACCGCCGGAGATAGCGGAACACAGCGCAGCGAATTTATCGTGAGCCGCAGCATCGTCAACGAGGTTGCGACTACGGGGCAACCCGTTCTGACCGATAATGCCAGCCAGGACGAGCGCTACCAGCAGCGCCACAGCATCGTCGGTTATGCCCTGCGCAGCATCCTGGCTGTGCCTTTGAAGGTGCGCAATGAAGTGATAGGCGTGGTCTATTGCGACAACCGCATTCTGGCAGGCCTATTCCAGCCCCATGATCTGGAACTGCTCACCGCCTTCGCCAACCAGGCCGCAGTCGCCATCGATAACGCGCGCCTCTTTGAGTCAACACGCCATCAGCTTGCCCAGATCACTGAACTGCGCGACCTGATGAACAACATCTTCGAGTCCATTGTGAGCGGCGTAATTACGACAGACAGCCAGGGCAACGTAACGGCCTGCAACAGCGCAGCCCAGAAGATCCTGGGTGTGACGGTCGATGTGATGGGAATGCCGCTGACAGATCTCATGCCGCCGCTGGAAGAGGATTTCTATACCACGCTGAATCAGGTACAGTCCTCTGGGCGGCAGGTCATTGTAGAAGTGCAGCCGGAATTTGCCGATGGCCTCCGTTACTGGAATATCAATGCCACGCCGCTGCGCGATTCCTTCAGGCGCGGGCTGGGGCTGGCGCTGGTGCTGGACGATCTTACGGAGAACAAGCGGCGCGAAGCTCAGCTTGCAGAGGTAGGGCGCTACCTGCCTACCGCGCTTGTGAAGAATATTCGCAGTGTCTCTGAAATCAATGTGGGCGGCCAGGAACGCGAAATTACCGCCATTTTCGCGGATGTGCGCGGGTTTACCAGCTTCAGCGAGAAACTGGAACCCGAAACCCTGATGCGCGTGATTAACCAGTACCTTAGCGTTGCCAGCGATGCCATCAACCTCTATGAGGGCATTGTCGATAAGTATATGGGGGATGCGGTAACTGGCCTCTTCAACACGCAGTTGAACCCGCAGACTGACCATGCTGTGCGTGCCGTGCGTGCGGCCCTCAGCATGCTCTACGATCTTTATGCCCTGCACGAAACCCTGCCAGAAGAGCAGCGCCTCTATTATGGGGTGGGCGTTCATACGGGCATGGCGGTTCTGGGTAATGTGGGCAGCAGCAGCCGTAAGGAGTTCGCGGCGCTGGGTGAGGCGATGGACATCAGCAAAGTGCTGCAGGAAAACGCCTACGGCAGCATCATCATCAGCCAGGCGACCTATGAGTATGTTAAGGACGATTTCGAGGTTGAACATGTAACACTCGAAAAGACCAAGGGCTACCCCGATCTGGTATTCGGGTATCGTGTTATCAAACGCCGTAAAGGGACAAGCACCGGCAATCTGTTTATTGATCCAGAGTTGGCTGATCTGCTGAAGGATCTCAAGGATTAACGATACGACATGACCAATCTACAGGGCAAAGTACTGGGTCAGTTCGAAATTATGGAAGAAATCGGGCGTGGCGGTATGGCTTCCGTGTATCGCGCGCGGCAGCTCACCATGAATCGGATTGTGGCGGTTAAAGTGCTGCCGCAGCATCTGCTGCACGATCCCGGTTTCTATGAGCGGTTCGAACGCGAGGTGGACGTTATCTCGCATCTGGAGCATCCGCACATTCTGCCCATTTACGATTATGGGCAAACCGATAACGTTCCGTTCATCGCCATGCGTTACCTGGGCGGCGGCAGCCTGGATCAGCGTATCCGGCGCGGCCCGATGTCGCTTTCGGAACTGGAACAACCCCTGCGCCAGATTGCCCAGGCGCTCGATTACGCGCACCGGCAGGGGATCATCCACCGTGACCTCAAACCCGGCAACATCATGCTGGATGAGAATGGCAATGCCTACCTCAGCGATTTCGGCATTGCGCGTGTTCTGGGCAGTAACCTCACCGGGAGCATGATTGTGGGCACACCGGCCTATATGTCTCCGGAACAGGCGAACGGTATGCCTATCGACGGACGTTCAGACATCTATGCGCTGGGTGTCGTGATGTTCGAGATGATTACCGGGCGTGCCCCGTACCAGGCCGAAACCCCGATGGCCATCCTGCTCAAGCATATTAACGAGCCGATGCCCCCGGTCTCGGAGTTCCGCCCGGATGTCCCCCAGTCTGTAGAAGATGTCATTGCCAAAGCCACAGCAAAAGACCCGGATAAGCGCTATTCGTCTGCTTCTGCAATGATCGACGACCTGTCTGTAGCGCTGAGGGAGCCGGTGGGTACCCCACGCCCCAAACCCGCGCAGCCGCTGAACAGCACGATGGCAACCGCCATCGAAATGCCTGCGATCCCGTCTGCAATTCCAGCACCCGGCACGGGAACTGCTGCGGGGGTGGGCACTGGAACACAACCCGCGGGCGAACCCCAGCGCAGATCGCTGCCGCTGGTCGCGGTGCTGGTACTGCTGCTGGTGATCCTGGCTGGCGGTGCAGGTGCCCTGTTTCTCGTGAGTACGACCAACGGCGTCGATGCCATTCCTACCCCCTTCCCGCGTGCCTCTACGGTCAATCACACGAGCTACAGCATTTCGATGCCTGAACAATGGATGCCGTTGGGGGCGCAGTTTGCAGATGTATCAGACAGCTACCGCCAGGCCCACATGTGGCAGAACGACGATGAGGCGTTTGTAACGTTGTCGCTGGTTGTGGCAGAACCGGATTTCGCCGCACAGATCCAGAGTTATGACGAAGGCTACTATGCCCGCCAGTCTCTGCAGCTCATCGACGAGGCGACTGCCGAAGACGGCACACTCCGCCGCAGTTACCGTATGGAAAACCATGCCGAGTTCCTGCCGGGTCAGCTCGATGTCTTTTACATGCGGCGCGGGCCCTACTTCGTCGTCCTGGAAACCTATACGTCTGATGAAAGCGGCAACAGGTTCGTTGGCAGTCTGCAACTGATCCTGGATTCGCTGCGCGTCACCAGTTGACCAGCGCAGACCCGCCACATGAAGCGCACCCTGCACCGCTGTTCTTTACGGAGAACAGCGGTGCTTTTGTCTGTTGCCGCGCCCCTGGCCGCTGCGCACCCTGTTTCAACAGGTCAGCGCGGTAACCTGGGGGCCAGCAGTTCGAAGATCGCGTGCAGCAGCGGTGTCAGCCGGTCAGCGTCATCACGGATGCTGTCATAATCGATGACAACCCCTGACCACGCACCGGTGTACCAGCGCGCCGGTGTCGGCAGCGCAAGCTGCGCCAGACCGTCTGGCATCGGCCAGGCGTAGACATAGAGGTATGGACGGCTGAAGCCTTCGCTGAACGGCGCGAAACCGAAATTGAGGTGCGCTTTGTGATGCTCGTCCGCCTCTCCCCCAGCAAACCACAGCATGGAAAGGTCAAAATGGTGCGGCCACACCACCAGCGGCGTCATCGTCCCGCTAAGGCGCGCCCGAAACCGCGCCACTGCCGTGAAGATCGCCCACAGCGCCTGTGCATAATCGGCGGCCAGCGCCGCATCGACCGCATACGTCTTTTCGACCACGACCGGCAGATGCATGGTGCCTTCCAGCGTGGTGGGTACTGTGGGGATGAGCTGTTCGAGATCGTCCATCGCGTCGGCGTCGTCCAGGGCATAGCGTTCCGATGCACCATCGTCACCGGCATAAATAACCGCGCCTTCCGCGAAGTTCAGCGTCAGCGTACCGATTTTGGTCGTGCCGGTCGTGAGTCCTTCAGGGACCACCTGCAAACTCCAGTGCAGGGCATTCGGTTGGGCAGGCACATGTGCCTTGCGGATCTTACCCAAAATCTGTGCAACCTGATGCAGATGGTCGCGCGTGGTCTCCCACTGGGTGAGGGCTGGAAGAGTCATGATGTTTCCTACAGTCTGTACAACTGGCGAAAAGGGATTTACCGCTTGCGCACCGATGCGAATTCCCACATTTGCCGTTAGAATACCATAAACGGTAGACGTTGTTTACAATGAAAGTCAGGCTTTTATGCGAAACTTTGTCGCGCAAAGCGTCCAAAAATTGCGCCCGTCCGGCATCCGCCGCTACTTTGATATTGCGGCGACGATGGAAGACGTGATAACGCTGGGCATCGGTGAGCCCGATTTTACCACCCCGCAGCATATCACCGAAAAAGGGATTGAGTCTCTGCGCGCCGGTTATACCGGCTACACCAATAACTCTGGAACACTGGAACTCCGCGAGACCATCAGTCACCACATTGAGCGGCTGTATGGCCTGTACTACAGCCCACAGAATCAGATTCTCGTGACCGTTGGCGTCAGCGAAGCGCTGTGGCTCGCGCTGAAAGCGATCCTCGATCCCGGCGATGAAGTGCTGGTGGTCGAACCGTGTTTCGTGGCTAATCCCGCCGCAGTCGAGATGGCAGGCGGGATCCCGGTCATGGTGCAAACGCACGTCAGCAATGCCTTTCAGGTGACCGGTGCAGACCTGGAAGCGAAGATCTCCCCGCGCACAAAAGCGGTTCTGATCAGCTATCCGAATAATCCTACCGGCGCAGTTCTCACCCGTGAACGCCTGCTGGAAATCGCACAGGTCGCGGCGAAATACGATCTGGTGGTGATTTCTGACGAGATCTACGAACGTCTGATCTATAACGGTCACCAGCACATCAGTTTTGCCACGCTGCCCGGCATGGTGGAACGAACGATCGTCCTCAGCGGCATGAGCAAATCGTATGCGATGACCGGATGGCGAATCGGTTATGCCACTGCGCCCGCAGAGATTATGGACGCGATGCGCAAGCTCCACCAGTACCTGATTATGTCTGCACCCACAACCGCACAGTTTGCAGCGGTGCAGGCGCTTCAGTTTGGTGACCCGGACGTGGAACATATGCGGGCCAGCTATGACCGCCGCCGCCGTACCATCGTGGACGGATTTAACCACATGGGCTTGGCGTGTTTTGAGCCGCGCGGCGCGTTCTATGCGTTCCCTTCTGTAGCCCACACCGGGCTCAGCGATGAAACCTTTTGCGAACTGCTGCTGCGGGAAGACCGCGTCGCCGCCGTTCCCGGCAGCGCCTTCGGCGTCAGCGGCACCGGGTTCATCCGCGCCAGCTATACCAACAGTGACGACAACATCGAACAGGCGCTGGAACGCATCGCCCGTTTTCTGCAGCGGCACGGTTACCTGCAGCCCGCACTCCAGCTCTAAGTACAGACAGATAAATCCTGTAGGATGTTCTGCGTCAATTTACTGGACGCCATCCAACACTTTTTCTTTGGCTGTACTTATGGACAAACCAAAACGAATACGCACAATCGTAGCGGACGAGCCCCGCCTCGTCCGCTACAAAATCCGGCGGATTTCAATGCGTTGATCCATTAGCGCGCGTCACCACAACCGAAACGCGGGCCGTTGGCGGCCCGCGTTTGCTAAAGCTGATTCAGATCAAACGCTGCGCGAAAGGTTATGAACGCCGGTTGCGCCATCCGGCCGCACCGGGTTAACGTCCAGAATTTGCAGGGTTTCTGTGCCGTCATAAGCGCGCACCGCAAAGGTATGCCGCCCCTCTGCAAAAGGCCAGTCGTAGCGCCAAACCACCCAACTGCGATCTGAGAGCGGCTCACGGAGCTGCGCTTCCACCCATTCGCCATCATCGACGCTGACCTCCACTTTGGAGATGCCCCGCTTGGAGGCCCAGGCAATGCCCCCCACCGGGATAAACGTCTGGCCATCGGCCTCATAGCTCTGTTCGACCGCGATGGTATCGACAACAGAGGTCGTGCGCACAATGGCCTCCTGTGACCATCCACGCCGTACCCAATACCCCTCTTCCCAGTCTTCGATGATCTCGATACTGGTGATCCATTTGGGCTGCTTCATGCCGAACCGATTCGGAATATGAATGCGCAGCGGGAAACCATGCGCCTCCGTTAACGGTTGGCCATCCCATTCATAAGCGAACATGACCGTACTGTCATTTTCTGCCAGTGCGATTTCCATGACTTCATCGAACCCATCGGCAGAGGTGATGCGCATGAAGCGGCCATTTTCCAGCGGCTGGATCGTCTCAAGAATCTGCTGCACGCTCACCCCGGTCCAGCGTGTCGTGCTGATGAGGTCACCGCCCAAGCGGTTGGAGATGCAAGACATCGTTACAATAACGTCCTGCGACTCATAATTATTACGGAAATCATCCAGCGTCAGCATGACTGGATTGGCGACCAGCCCGGTGATGGGCAGCGCCCAGCTTGCACCGTCAATGACCGGTGGACGCGTGCTGATGTCGATACGGTAGTGATCTTCCAGCGGCGTGTATTCGGGGCGTGTCCCCGGTGCCGGTTTCAGTTTGCCGTCAGAGTCCAGCCCTGGCACGCCAGAGACGACTTCGTCAGCAGCGCCAGCGCCAGGATCGGTCGTCCGCGCGATGGGTTGCGCGGTTTCTTCGCCGGGCTGGGAAACCAACCGCACACCGGCACCGAGCACGGTCAGCACGGCAGTTGCGCCGCCAACGCGCACCAGGAATTCGCGCCGGTCCAACTGGGTGACGCCGCTGGCCGCCTCGGATTTCGTCGCCGGGAGCGTGACCAGATCGTTGAAGACCCAGCTAAGGGCATAGCCCCACGCCGCAAATACCCCAATAATCCACACCGCGCTCACTTCAGGGGCGGCAGTTGCGGCAAAATCCACACGCAGCACCAGCAGCGCCAGCACCCCACCTAACACAGCGCCGGTCCCCAGCCCAATCATGAAGCGCGTTTGGCGGTTTTCCACACGGCGCAGCGCCAGAAACAGCAGCCCGCCCAACAGCGTACCCAGCGCAAACAGACCAAGAACCCCCATCGTCTGTTCTGCCAGTTTGGCAACCTGATCCGTCGGCCCCAGGTTCAACCCGCGAATGACCGTCACCATCGAATCAATCCCGAAGGTGATGACGTCACCGGGCAGATTCCGCGCCGCAAAATCCATCAGCGAGAACGGTACCAGCGGCAGCCCGGCCAGCACATCACCTACGAAAAACAGCGCGATGATCGGGGCTGTGATCAGCGCGGCTGCGATAAACCCGGTAACGAGTCTCGGATACAACAACTTCTCTTTCATTGGCACCACCATGATCTGCTCCATTAACACACTCACAGACAGTATAAACGACAGCACATGCCGAAACCTTGCAAAACGATTAATTTTTCGCCGCCAGACCCGTTATAATATGAGAAAAGGTGTGTTCTGCCTTCGGAATACCCACCGCACGCAGCCGGTTGCGCACGCTGCAGGAGAATAGACGATGATTATTTTGGATGCTCACCAGGATATTGCCTACAACGCCCTCTGTTTTGGGCGCGATTACCGCCGCAGTGCGCTGAAAACTCGCCTGTCAGAAACCGATCCACGCTGGCCAGGAGCCACGCTTGGGCTGCCCGAATCGCTTGCCGGGCGCGTCGCCCTGGTCTTTGCCACGCTGTTCGTTGCGCCTAAAGATGCCGAGAACTGGTCTCCGCCCTGGCCAGAGCCTGTCTACGCGACCCCGGGCGAAGCCTATGATGAGGCCATGCGCCAGATGGATTATTACAACCGCCTCGCAGATGAAAGCCCGCGCGTGAGCCTTGTGCGCAGCGCCGCTGACCTGGACGAAGTGCTTGCAACCTGGGATTCTGGTAAGAACATTACGGATCGCAGGCAGGGGCTTGTGATCCTGATGGAAGGTGCCGATCCTATTCTGGAGCCGCGCCAGTTTGAGGAATGGTATGAACGCGGGGTACGTGTGGTGGGCCCCGCCTGGAACCATACCCGTTACAGCGGCGGTACAGGCGCGCCTGGCGGCCTCACACGGTTGGGACGTGAACTGCTGGAGGTCATGGCGGGCTTTGGTGCCATGCTTGACGTCTCGCACATGGCGGAAGTGGCGTTTTTCGAAGCCCTCGATCTTTACGATGGCGTCGTGATCGCCAGCCACAGCAACCCGCGCAAGTTCCGCGACACCGACCGGCACCTCTCAGATGGCATGATTCGGCTGTTGGCGGAGCGCGATGGGGTGATGGGGACGGTGCTCTATAACCGCTTCCTCAGCCCCACCTGGACCAAAGGCGATGCTAAAAGTGAGGTCACGCTGCACACGGTGGCGGATGTCATCGACTATGTTTGCCAGCTAACCGGCAGCGCGGCACATGTGGGCATCGGCAGCGATTTCGATGGTGGTTTTGGCTATCAAAGCATCCCGCACGAGCTGGATACGACAGCCGATTTACTTCTGCTGGGGGATGTGCTGCGCGGTCGAGGATATGCTGAAGCGGACATCGAAGCGATCTTCAGCGGCAACATGCTGCGCAAACTGCGCCAGATCCTTCGCTGAGGAAGGACAGCGGGGGCAGTATACCCCCCCGCTGTTACCCCTGTTTGGTTTAGCGGGTGCCGCCGTAACGATTGCGCTCTTCACGGATCTGATCTGTGGTGTAGGGTCCCGCGTTCACATCGTAACCCGTCCAACCGGCATCGCGGTACTGGCTGCCACGCGTGTGAACATCCACCGGGTTGTGGCGGTTGATCACATCACGTGCGCGCGTTTCTTCGAGGTCGGTATTGGCCGCCACCAGAACCAGTGTGCTACCGCGGCGGACGCCTTCCAGGTAATAGCCTGCTTCGTCTTCGGGAATGCCCAGGTCGATCAGCGCGGCAGCCGCGCCACCTGTCACCGCGCCGGTGGCTGCGCCGATGCCGGCAAACAGCGCTGCCCAGGCAGGGCCAGCCGCCAGCACCGGGCCCACACCCGGAATGACCGCAGCACCCAGGCCAACCAGGGTACCCACCACTGCGCCGAAACCAGCGCCTTCGCCCGCCTTCACATCTTCTACGCTGGTGACATCCATGTTGTTCTGATCGCGCAGGGTACGGCCATATTCCCCGGTGGTGTCGTTTGCGACAATGCTGATGTTGTTGCGATCGAAGCCGATTTCAACCAGATCTTCAACCACATCACGCGCGGTGTTGAAATCGTCGTACATTGCTACCAGTGTTTCTGCCATTGGTTCTACTCCATCTTGGTTACTTGGTGATGCGGGGAGCATATCAAGCGGATTTAAATTACAGCTTTAATGAAAGTGATAGACTGAAGAGAGTGTGCGCATGGTGGTCCGCGCGGCGAAAAGAGATGAAACGGCGTGCAGCTCAGCAGACTGGCCCTGTGGCAACCTGCCTGCCAAGCGCGAATCCGCGAGATGCGTATAATGAAACTGGGTGAACCTTCAGCGTATCACCATCCTCCAACCTATTAGCACACAAGGATCTGTTCATGTCAAAGTCTATTGTCAAGTTCCGTCGCTCTGCGACAATTGCCCTGCTGATGGGCATACTGGTCCTGCTGGCAGTGATGCCTGCATCCGCAGCAAACATCTCGGTCTTCACGTTCGCGTCTCTCGATAGTACCGGGTGCAACACTGGTGAAACGTTTTTCAATGCGGTATTCGCACTTGCTGACCCTGGTTTATACACTGTTCTGACAACGGCCTCTGTGGGCACGACGCTTTATATGAACGAGGCTGCTGGCGGGTTCATTGGGCCGGATGCATACTTGAGTACTTGGGGTCTTTTCGATAACGAATCTGGTGGTCCGATAACGGGTACGTGGCCGATCCCCGCAGACCAGCCCGTCACTGTCACCTCAATTCTTGTCGCACCTGATGGACAGTATGTTTGGGAATCGCGCGTTGTCTTAACGAAATGCAATTCCGGCTCCATTCAGAGCCAATCCTCTGGCCCAATTTACCAGCGCGCGCAGAATGGCGGGTTTGAAACTGCGGGGACTTCTGCCCAACTGCCGCTGAAATGGACTGTGACTGAGGGTAACGACCGCCGCGTATGCGACAGCGAAGTTGAAACCGTGGCACACACCGGGGACTGTGCGTTCCGTCTGAAGGGTTCGGGAAGCCTGAGCCAGAAATGGAAGAATATCCCCGTTGCAGAAGCTGGTGACGAACTGCGCCTCTCTGCATGGCTTCAGGGAACCGGGGTCGCTTCGGGTAACACGATTACTGCGACCGTGAAGTTCAGCACGGCGCTCACGGAAACCGTCACGCTGACCGTTCCCGCCGGGGATTACGCATACCAGCAGGTGTTTGCGCCATCGCTGCTGCTTCCTGACAATGTAACCAGCATCAGTCTTGCCATCAACAAGGTCGGGTCGGGAACGCTGTTGGTGGATGACATTGTGCTGATGGTGGCGACAAATGTCGGGGATGGTCCGGCTGTCCGGTTCGAGGCAGGCGGGTGGTACCCGGCTCCGGGTGCTGCGGCCGCATCTGAGGGCAACGGTATTCGGTAGTTCGCGTCATCGGGCGTTTGCCAGTTGCGTTTGTAGTTGGCTGAGTGAGACAAAATACTGCGGAGGCGCTGTAAACAGCGCCTCTTTCGCTGCTGAAGGGGTGAGCAGTGTTCGTGGAAGGCAGGCGGCACTGCCGCCGCGCTGCCCCAACGATGCGTGATTTACAGTTAACGCCGTTTGCGCAGGAAGGCCGGCAGATTGATGTCATCTTCATCATAGACGCGCGACGGCGAATCGGGCTGTGTGGGCGTGGGTGGGGGGGGCTGCTGCACCGGCTGCGTTGGCTGCGGCGGTTGTGCTGGCACGGGCTGAGATTGATGCGGCGCGGCGGGCCGCTGAACCTGCTGCGGCTGAGACTGGCGCTGCATCGACTGGGCAGACTGCGAGGGGCGCAGTGAACTGGGCTGCTCCATCTTGCGCGCAACCCGGCTTTGCTCAAAACCCGTCGCAATCACGGTAATCCGCACCTCGTCGCCCATGCTGTCGTCAATCTGTGCACCGAAGATCAGGTTGACATCCGGGTGTGCGCTGTCTTTGATGATGGCTGCGGCTTCGTTGACCTCGAACAGGCTCAGGTCTGAACCCCCTGTGATATTGAACAGAATACCGCGCGCGCCATCGATGGTCACATCCAGCAGACCGCTGCTGATGGCCATCTCTGCCGCACGGCGGGCACGGTCATCGCCGCTGGAACGTCCGACCGCCATCAGCGCTGCGCCCCCCTCAGACATAATGGTGCGCACATCGGCGAAGTCCAGGTTAATCAGCGCCGGGACGGTAATCAGTTCCGAAATCCCCTGAATACCCTGCCGCAGCACATCATCTGCCAGTGAAAACGCCTGCTGGAGTGTTGCATTCTTGTGCGCCACCTGCAGCAAACGGTCGTTGGGAATCACGATCAGGGTATCGACCTGGCTCTTCAGCGCCTCGATGCCGTTTTCGGCAGACTGCTGGCGTCGTGGACCTTCAAAGCTGAACGGACGTGTTACCACGCCAATCGTCAGCGCGCCCAGTTCCTTCGCAATCTGGGCAATGACAGGCGAAGCACCGGTGCCTGTGCCACCGCCCATCCCGCTGGCGATAAAGACCATATCTGCCCCGCGCAGCACCTCATAAAGGTCATCTGCGCTTTCTTCGGCAGCCTTTCGCCCGATTTCAGGATTGCCGCCAGCGCCTAAGCCACGCGTCAGTTTATCCCCAATGCGCACACGGACCGGGGACTTAGACATCAGCAGCGCCTGATTGTCGGTATTGACGGTGATGAACTCGATCCCGCCCAAACCTTCGTTGATCATGCGGTTGACCGCATTACCACCGCCGCCGCCGACACCGACAACCTTGATCTGTGCAAAACTTTCCCCTGGTGTGAACAGTTCATCCATATCGATCCCTGACCCTTTCGAAAACGCCATAAAGACGCTCATTTACTGCATATTGTAGTTTGGGACGCCAGATTAGCAACCACGACCAAAATGGTAAATAGGACTTTCGATTAGCCCCACCTACCCCTAATCTTAGACTCAATCCGGGCATACGGCAAGTGGACGCCAACCAGGGCGGCTGTTCCGGGAAGAATGGGTAGGATGACCCAGCATAATCTTACAGACGGGCTTCAGCCAGCGGCGTGTGGGGGCAGGCGCGTCGTGGCGCAGTGCCGCGCGTCACCCGTTGGGTCCGTTGTACCTATTCAGGCAGCTTTGCCCTCACACCCACGCAGGGCCAGGTACTTTCTGGCCTGCGGTTCACCCTTTTCTCTCACTGCGCGGTGAAGGGGCATGAGGGCTTCACACTGAGGCAGGGCAGAGTCTTTACAGGTATGGGCGTAAAGCTGCCGCAAGCAGGTTTCTTTCCATCACGTCACTTGCCATGAGCTGCAAGTATTCGCATCCGTTGGCATCGCCTGCGCACTACGGTGCTATTCGTCACCGGGCAGCAGGCGCTTGAACAGATTGCCCAACATCTGGCCAAGCTTGGCCCCCGTGGGCGCAGTTGTTCCGTTGGTCACCGGCGGCGCAATCGGATCCATTTGCAGACCCAGGCGCAGCAGCCCAACACTGGTACTGAACGAGGGGCTTCGCAGCGCATCGGCCATCCCTGTGATTTTCTCTGGTTTTGCCAGCCGTACCGGCACGCCCAGCACCCGCGATGCCACTTCCTTAACCCCCGGCAACTGCGAACACCCACCCGTAACCACCGCCCCAGCGCGCAGCAGTCCATCGTAGCCAGAACGCTTGATTTCCTGCTGCACCTTCTCGAAGATCTCTTCGATGCGCGCTTCGATGACATCGGCCAGTTCGGCCCGCTTCACCTCAATCGGCAGACCGTCGCCAAAAGGTTCGACCAGAAAGGTTTCACCAGGGTGAACGCCCCGCGCCAGCGCATGCCCGCGCTGGAGCTTGACCGCTTCTGCTGTGTCGAACGGGACATTCATCCAATACGTGATATCACTCGTCACCAGG